>CAINWC010000264.1 GCA_903854305.1 uncultured Pseudomonadota bacterium
CTTAAAGTCAGGTTTACAAATTCACCGTCACTCAGTAAGCAGCTGATATTGGCTTCAGAATGTTCTGTGAGCCATTCTTTGGCTTCGCGCGCTTTGCTTAATAGTAAGCGGGTGTCATGTGCTTTACGCGGGGATAGTTTTGTGGTTTATAATATCCAGCAGAAAATACGTTGATCAAAATCATCGCCACCCAGTGCAGAATCACCATTGGTTGCCAATACTTCAAACACGCCTTTGCTGAGTTTTAGGATGGATACATCAAAGGTGCCGCCGCCTAAATCATAGATGACATAAACGCCTTCACTGGAGTTATCTAATCCGTAGGCGACTGCAGCTGCAGTAGGTTCATTCAGTAGACGTAATACATTAATACCCGCAAGCCTTGCTGCATCTTTAGTCGCTTGGCGCTGAGCATCATCGAAATAGGCTGGCACGGTAATCACTGCGCCTACAAGCTCTCCACCAAGTGCATTTTCAGCACGCGTCTTAAGTGCTTTTAATATTTCTGAAGAGATTTCAACGGGGCTTTTAATGCCAGCGCGTGTTTCAATTTGCACCATACCACTTGCCTCTGTAAAGCGATAAGGTAGTTGTGAAACATCAAGATCCTTGAGACCACGTCCCATAAATCGTTTCACTGAAACAATTGTATTATGCGGGTCTAGGTTTTGCTGTTTTTGCGCGTTGAAGCCAACATCAACCGTGCCATTATCAAGGTAATGCACTACTGAAGGCAATAAAGCATGTCCGTATTCATCGTTCAGCACATTGCTGAGGCCACTGCGCACCGTGGCAACTAGCGAGTTTGTGGTGCCTAAGTCAATGCCTACAGCTAGCTTGTGTTGATGCGGTGCGGCGCTCATGCCGGGTTCGGATATTTGTAGAAGTGCCATGGTGCCTATATTTTAGTGCTTGCTTTTAAAGGGTTGCTTCTAATTGTTCAATGGCTTTGTTGATGTCGGCGTACACTTTGTCGATAAAAATCAATTTACGTGTTGCGTCTGTTGCGCTTACATAGTCTTGCTTATCATCAATTAACAAGCCTAACTCGTTTTGTAATAGTTTAGCTTCTTGCTGCATTTCGTGCAGTAAATTTTCTAGACCGTTAATATCTTTTGCAGACTTCGCATCTTCTAAACTTTCGCGCCAGTCCATTTGCTGCATTAAAAAATCTAAGGGCATAGCGGTATTGGTTTCGGCAATCGCATCTATGCCCTGTAGTTCTAAAAGATATTTAGCGCGATTTGCTGGGTTTTTAAGTATTTGGTAAGCTTCATTCGCCAATGTTGCAAGCTGCATAGACTGTAGTTTTTCCACAGGAGCTGCGGTAACAAAACGATCAGGATGCGATTCAGATTGTATCTTGCGGTAATTGCTTTCTAACGTTGCCAACTCAATGTTAAATTTTGGACTAAGTCCAAATAGCTCAAAGTGACTCAAACTCACACCGTAAAACTTTCACCACAGCCACATTCGTCTTTTACATTAGGGTTTCTAAATTTAAAACCTTCGTTTAAGCCTTCTTTGGTAAAGTCTAATTCAGTGCCATCAATATAAACAAGGCTCTTAGGGTCAACAATAATCTTAACGCCGTGACTTTCAAATGAGGTATCTTCCTCGTTTAAGGTGTCTACAAATTCCAAAGTGTAAGCCATGCCCGAGCAGCCTGTAGTTTTAACGCCCAAGCGTAAGCCTATACCTTTGCCACGGTTAGCAAGGAATGCATCAACGCGGTTTGCTGCGGTTTGAGTGAGTGTGATTGCCATATTTAAATTCTTTAAATTTTGTATGTTCAGTAGTTTTGTAAAAGCGATCTACGACCGCTCTTACCTATTGTTTATGCTGCTTCTTTCGCTAATTGCTTGGCTTTAATATCCGCCACAGCGGCTTTAATCGCATCTTCAGCCAATACTGAACAGTGAATTTTCACTGGAGGTAAAGCCAATTCTTCAGCAATTGCAGAGTTCTTAATGGCATACGCTTCATCAATGGTTTTGCCTTTGAGCCATTCTGTGACTAATGAGCTAGAAGCAATCGCAGAGCCGCAGCCATACGTTTTGAATTTAGCATCTTCAATAATGCCAGCGTCATTTACTTTAATCATTAACTTCATTACGTCGCCACAAGCTGGCGCGCCGACCATGCCTGTACCTACATTTGGGTCATTTTTGTCTAAAGTCCCAACGTTACGTGGATTTTCATAATGGTCTAAAACTTTATCTGAATATGCCATGGTATTTCTCCTTTATCTGGTGATCTCAACCAGTTATTTCTAGTAGCAATTGTTTAATGTGCAGCCCATTGAACCTTAGAAAGGTCGATGCCATCTTTAAACATTTCCCATAATGGGGATAATTCTCTTAATTTATCAATCTTGCTTTTCATTAAGTTGATGGTGTAATCAACATCTTCTTCAGTGGTGAATCGACCAATCGAGAAGCGAATCGAGCTGTGGGCTAATTCATCTGAGCGACCTAGTGCACGTAGCACATAGCTAGGTTCAAGGCTGGCTGAGGTACAAGCCGAGCCGCTAGAAACTGCAATGCCTTTTACGGCCATAATCAGTGATTCGCCTTCAACATAATTGAAGCTGATGTTTAAGTTGTGCGGTACACGGTGCTCTAAATCACCGTTCACATAGACTTCTTCCATGGTTTCTAAGCCATGTAAAAGTTTATCGCGTAATTTGCGGATACGTGCGTTTTCAACATCCATTTCTTCACGTGCAATTCTGAACGCTTCGCCCATGCCGACAATTTGATGCGTGGCTAAGGTGCCAGAACGCATGCCGCGCTCGTGACCACCGCCATGCATTTGCGCTTCAATGCGGATGCGTGGCTTGCGACGTACATATAAAGCGCCTATACCTTTTGGACCATAGGTTTTATGTGCGCTAAAACTCATTAAATCGACAGGTAGTTTCTCTAGGTCGATATGTACTTTACCGGTTGCTTGCGCCGCATCTACATGAAAAATAATGCCATTTTCACGACAAATATTACCAATCGCTTCAATATCTTGAATCACACCAATTTCATTGTTAACGAACATCACAGAAGCCAATACGGTATCTGGGCGAATCGCTGCTTTGAATTTTTCTAGGTCAATCAGGCCATTTGGTTCTGGTTGCAAATAGGTTGCTTCAAAGCCTTGGCGTTCCAGTTCACGTACGGTATCAATCACGGCTTTATGCTCGGTTGCAACCGTAATTATGTGCTTACCTTTTGCTGAATAAAAGTTTGCAGCACCTTTGATAGCCAAGTTATTTGATTCTGTCGCACCAGATGTCCATACGATTTCGCGAGGGTCTGCACCCACTAATTTTGCAACTTCTTCACGTGCGTTTTCAACGGCTTTTTCCGCTGTCCAACCGTACGGATGGCTACGTGAAGCAGGGTTGCCAAAATGTTCTGTAATATATGGAATCATTTTAGCGGCTACACGAGGGTCAACTGGCGTTGTGGCTGAGTAATCCAAATAAATCGGTGGCGCGTCTGCTCCATGCAAATCCCGTGCAAGACCATTTGCGTCAAATA
>CAINWC010000265.1 GCA_903854305.1 uncultured Pseudomonadota bacterium
CGTAATCAAAATAAGCTAGACCGACATGACCCTAAACTTGGTTGTTGAAGTCCTTAGTCAGGTAGTTATTAATTTGATTAGCACAACCAAATTCGGGGTGCGCCAATATTTACAAGAGAGCAACTGATGACCAATGCACAACGACAATATGTCAACACCATCACCGAAAGCTATTATGCAGAGGGAACCGCAGAACAGCGTGTAGAATCTCGCGAGCTGGCCTCTCGCGTGTATGCCAACGCGCTGAGAAATCCAGAGACTTCTCTACTGCAGCTCAAGCTGATATTCGAACCCTTACAAACCATTGCAACCTCAGCAGCATTTACAGAGAATGCCGCTGCAGTTGGGCGAGCTGTTACCCAACCATTTTCCGATAGTGCTGAAGCATTACAAGGTAGTCAAGTATTTGCTAAAGCCGCTGCAACCGCTATTCAATTAGCCGATGATCCGCTGGCTAATATCAAGCGTGTATGGAGTGGGGTGCACGCTAGCGCTGATGCAGCTTATCAATTAGTGCAACATGCGACAGGTGTGTTAACCATGGAGGAAAGGCAACGCCTTGCGGCGATGTATGATTTACCGCATGAGCAACGGATTCAGGCACTGCATGGCGTCACACTAAACGATACGGCGGCTATGGTCAGTGTGGGCTCACTGCCCGGAATTTTTCCAAAAGCGATGACAAAAGCAAGCGTTGTTGTGAATGATGCTGGTGCTGCTATCGTGCATGAAGTCGAGAGTTTTACCAGATATAGCGGCTCATACCCCGTACCAGCGCTGGTAGGTACTAGCATCAGTGTAGATAGCAATTTACCCCAAGTATTAGGTATGGCAAGCAAAGATCCAGATGCAGGTGGTGGTTCCAGAGAAAACAAAGCTGTCACAAATAAAAAATTCAATATTGCTGACTATGAGTTTCCTGATCCAGATTATGACAATGAGCGTATGTGGTATAAAAGGTACTTAGAAGTGCACGTTAAGGGATTAAGTGATCACATGACAACTCTTGGCTTAAAAAATGAAGCTACACAAATTCAAAAGCAATTAGACCATATGTTAAATGTGCAAGTAACTACAAATGCATCTGAATACAATTTAGTCCTTAATGAGGTGCAGGGTCTTGTTACTCAAGCAATAGAAACAGATTACCAACAAGCGGTTGCTAGTGGATTAAGTCCAGCAGAAGCTGAGAGCAGGCCTAATGTCTTGGCGCATGAATTTAACAAGATTCAGCTATATGTTCAATATGAGCGGGATAAGCGCGTAATAGATCTAGCCAAGGATCAGCGTAAATTTGAATTACAGGAGCGTGCAAGAGTTGATCCAGATAGTGTTGGTTACGCTAGAACAGCGTATCCAAAGAACATCACTGATCGAGAGTTGCATCATGATGTGTATCTTACAAAATTTCGAGAAAGTGTCGCTGATTTAAGGGTGAAACTAGAGCTTTTAGGATTAAAGGATCGGGCAGATGCACTCGGTGGTCAAATGCGTGAAATGCTTACAGTTTCACTTGAGGACAGTAAATCAATACATCATCAACGCGTAGCAGATTTTATGAAAATTGAAGAAGAAGCTAAAGCCGCGGATATAAAAAACGCATCCTCTACCATCTCTAACCACTATTTTAAAATGCTTCAAGAGGGAATTGGTGCAGATTTAGCCCATATTAAAGAAGAAATTGGGCATGATCGTGAGTATCACATTGACCATCAGCTCTGGAAAAGGCAATCTGGAGATGAAAGGCGTGCATTAGAGGCCGTGACGGTAGAGAAGGCAAGAGCAGAGTTGTTTGGACCCAATCAGACGATCGTCACTCAAGAGCTTGGCCCTGAACGTTAATAGCCAACATGTTTGCATTTATAAATATGATTGAATCAATTGAACAGATTACACTGTTGGCAATCACAGCCAAGTAGATCAGTGGTGTTAATCAGTTACTTTAATTGACACATTTAGAATTGGCATATTTTGTTCGTTGTTGATTTCTTTATTTTAAAGTTGGCTGCGCGAGCAACCGTGCCGCAGATTGATTACATGGTTAAAGTCAGGTTAATTTTTATGGTGTAGCGTCAGGAATTGTAATAATTGAACCGACCACGCCCCGCAGCCTTGGCAGCATACATGGCCTTGTCGGCATTTTTGAGCAATTGTTCTACATTGCTGCCGTCTTGGGGACAGATTGCAATGCCGATACTCGCGGATATCTCTAGCGAATTGTCATCAATCACAAATGGTTCTGAGAGTTTTTGAATAATATTTTCTGCAACCTTGCCTATGTGTGTTGCGTCATTAACCTGCGACAAAATGACTGTAAACTCATCACCGCCCATCCTTGCCACTGTATCTGCTTCTCGCACACACTGACTGATACGTACCGCGGCCTGCACTAATAATGCATCACCGGCATCATGTCCTAGCGTGTCGTTAACCTCTTTAAAATGGTCCAGGTCGATAAAAAATAATGCGGCAGACTGGCGTAAGCGATGGGCCAATTTAATCTCTTGTTCTAAGCGATCACGAAATAAGCTACGATTAGGCAGACCCGTTAGATGGTCATAATTTGCCTGCTTCCAGATCAGCTCGTCGGCTTTTTTCTTATCTGTGATGTCAGAAAAAATAGCCACATGTAAACGCTTGCTTCCATCAGGATTGTAGATGGTGTTGATGGAGAGCCATTCGGCGTATTCCTCACCATTTTTGCGTTTATTCCATAATTCGCCATCCCAGTGACCAGTGACATCCAGTGCTTGCCACATCATCTGATACAGCTCTTTACTCTGGCGCCCTGAACTCAAAATACTTGGATTTTTACCAACTACTTCGTTGAAAGTGTAGCCCGTCATGGCGGTAAACGCAGGGTTCACCGAAACAATCGCATTATTAGCATCAGTGACTAGTATCGCTTCACTGGCTGAGTCGAAAATCATCGATGAGATATGAAGGTCGTTAATGTGCTCTCGTGCCTGTTTATGGGAATAGCGAAGATCCAGATGTGCCATAATATTTTTGGCTAAGATGTTAATTGCATTCAGCTGCGCTGAGCTTAGTTCGCGTGGAACACGATCAATGACGCATAGTGTGCCCAAGTGTTGACCTTGAGTAGTGGCTAACGGTACACCTGCATAAAATCGAATGTCTGGGTCTGAAGTGACTAAGGGGTTGTCAAAGAAGCGTTCATCCTGCAAGGCGTCAGGCACGATCATGGTTTCGTTCTGAAGTATAGCGTGTGCGCAGAACGCTACATCTCTCGGCGTTTCCTTGGCATCTAATCCTGTGATGGCCTTAAACCACTGACGGTTTTCATCTATCAGGCTGATCGCAGCAATTGGTGTTTGGCAGATGTAGGATGCCAACTGCACCATAGCATCCAAGGCGGCATCTGGCTCTGTATCCAAAATGTCGTATTTTTTCAAGGTTGCTAGACGCGCTTGCTCGTCGTTTGGTAGCGGTGCAATTTTCATAACTTACGATTGAATCGTCTTATTCCTTATTTTCTAGCGCATAAGGCAGGGGTTTAATAATCAATGCAACATCATTCCAATAGATGCTATCTTGCGCTAAATTCTCTAATCGACATTCTACTAAGACATCGAATCCAGCTTCAATAGAGGGTGCGCAACGTACAATCTTACCGATTGCCTGTTTGTTGGCATCCATCACGTCGTCACCCAGTGCTGGCATTGCAATACTGACGATATGTGCGAGTTGAGTACGGCGTTTAACCTTACCTAAATAATGCGTGCGCGCTACAATTTCCTGGCCTGTATAACAGCCTTTTTTATAGTTAATGGCATTTAGCGCATCTAAATTCAGCATTTGTGGCACAAATTCTTCTTGGGTTTTAAGCGTAACCTCCGGAATGCCAGCCTGTATTTCCAGCCAATCCCAGCATGCTGCGCCAACTGGCTTTGCATTTTTTGCCAGCGCATTCCAGATAATAGGCGCGTTAACCGTATCGGTGAAAATCTCATAACGAGAGGTTACGCTAGGCAGTTTTAATAATGTGCCCTTATCCACGCTGACTAATTCATAATCATTGCGTGGAATCTTATCGAATATTGGTGTTAATAATTCAGCAGCATTGGTGCCGTTTATACCAAATTTAATCATAGATTCACTAACATCTTGAATCTCAACTTTGCTACGCATCACATACATCTTTAAACGTTTAGCAATGCTTTCAAGTAACTCTTTTGGCATCTGTAAATGTACGTGATCTAAATGTGAAAATGCTAAAAACAAAGCCAGCAAGCGACCTTTAGGATTGCAATAGCCCGTGTAATGCGCATTATTACCATTTAGCAGTTTAATATCATTGGTCACTTGACCTTGTAAAAATGAAATTACATCAGCGCCATTGAACGCTAGCAAGCCAAGGTGTGACAGGTCACATATCACAGTGCCGTTAACAAGTGCTTGACGCTCTGCGATAGGGTCATCAAAGCTAATGACTTTGCTGCCTTCGATGATCAAATGTTGACTGTTACCTGAGCTGTTCTTAGGCTGAGAATTCTGAAGAAATTGATGCCATTGTTGCATGTGCGTGCTAACCTTAAGATAAATAACTTTACTGTTGTAAGATGAAGCCAATACAGCTCGATTTCAAGCCATCAATGTTAGCCTGCGCCTTATTCACATTGATGAGTCTTGGTGCATTATGCATTGTAATGCTGCTGAGTTTTTCGTGGCAGATTAAGTGGCTATTAAGTAGCATCATTATGGTCTCAGCTATTTATGCTTTATTTTGTCATGGCTTACTATTGCTGCCTTGGTCGTGTGTTGCACTGAAAATTAACATGAAAAATCAGCTGCAATTAAAACATAAAAATGGTCAGATACTGGAAGTCATCGCGCAGCCAAATAGTGTGGTAACGCCATACTTAACCGTACTCAATAGCCGCGTAAAAGACGCTTCCTTCATACACCGATTACTTGACCAGCATCTTATTATTTTTCCTGATGCGGTAAATGCTGATGATTATCGGCAATTACGTGTTTGGTTGCGCTGGGGTTACGCACGACAACCTGAATAAGCTAAATCGCTAGTACGTTTGTAATTTTAGGCGGCACTTGATTGCGCTTTGCTTTTTGCAGCTTTACGACGACTCATCAAATTACGCCATTGCGTTGCAAGTTCTTTCACAGGATGTTTTGGCGTATAGGCCAATATGAATAATATGCCCGCAAGCCCTGCTAAAATATAGCGAATCTCATAGCCAGCTTTGTCACGTCGCGCTGGTTTTTGTTTTTTCATGGCACTTAATACATCTTGTACACTGTCGCCGCGTACATAATAACCGCTGACTTCTTTAGCGAGCGTAGTGAGGTATGCCTCCTCTAGCTTAGACATATAGCGGTCGCTAGCTTCGCCAGCCACGTTGTCATCGCGCACCCCAATGTTGGCTTCACTAATTTGTGCAATGCCGGGTTGCATAGCAAAGCTTTCGCCAGACCAATAGCCGATTAATTGATTATGTTCATCTAGCTTAGGAATAGGCGCACCTTTATCTCCACCGATGCCGACAAATAACCAGCCTTCGCCGCCTTGGAACGCAGTTAAATCTTGCGTATTAAACACATGTAATTTTGGTGCTTCTTCGCCATCGGTAAAAAATACCACTTGGGCTGGTTCAGGGAATGACCGTATGGTTCTTGCTAACGTTGGCATACTGTTACGTATGCGGCTATTGCCAGACCAAGCGGTGCGCCAGTCTAAATGGTCTATGGTGTCGTTAATGGCGTCAAAGTTCTCACAAACTTCTATCGGAGTATACAGCGCGGCAATGCTCACGCCAGCAAACAAGCCGATACTTACATTAGTGCCGCAGGGTAGTTCGCCGACTAATTTGTGTAGAGTATCTTGGGTAAATGCCATGCGCGTAGCAGGTTTGCCATTTAAACTCTTGTCTATCACATTCATACTTTGCGAAATATCTGCCACGAACATATAGCTGTAAATGTCGCGTTTAATGGGTATTTTTGGATTAAATAGCGTGATGATTAGCAGCAATAATGCGCCTAACAGCAAGGCTGCATCATGACGATGTCTAAAGTAATTAAATAATTTATGCATTATGGCAAACCAACTGGGATACTGCCCATGATCAACCCCGGAGTATCGCTTTCACCTACACCTGGGGTTGGTGTGCCGGGTAGCATGGTCAAAATACGGTCCATATTATGACGCGCATCCCAGAATGAATTATCTAGCCTTAATGATTGTTGATACGCTGTTTTGGCTTGGTGGAATAAATACTCAGCTTCATCACGCACGGTCATATTTGCACCGTTAATCGCTAAGCCGCGTCTAAAGAAAATATTGCCTAAATTATATTGAATGGCTGCTTTTTGAGGCGTGTTTGCAGAGTTAAGTGCTTTGTTAAATAGCAAAGTTGCTTCTTTATAGCGCTCGTTTTTAGCCAGCCAAAATGCGGTTGAGAACTTGGCTTCAAAGCTTTGTAAATCTGTTTTTGGAGGTAAGCCGGCGCTTACCGCAGCATTAAAAGCATTGATTTGTTTAATCCGCGTATATAAATACACAGTGTTAACTGCGGCAATGATGGCAATAATAATCAGTAGCCA
>CAINWC010000266.1 GCA_903854305.1 uncultured Pseudomonadota bacterium
CTCAAAACACTCATTTGGCTTGAATATGCCAAATAAATATGCACTTAACAGTTTAGGTGAAATGTATATGATTTACAACGATAAATGCATAAAATAAACATGCACATTATGAGTGTTTAGATAAGAACCCGCGTCCGCAAATCCTCCACAGACAGTTCTACATACTTAGCCTTGTTGTTTAATTTAACGTGCAACACACCAACAGACAAGCAGTTTGCACGCGAGCTACCTTAAGGTTAATGATGTATTAAGTGGCCCAATACAACACGTATCCCGTGTATATGACACTACGTATGGGTTACCCCAATCCAACCCACGGGAGAGCTGGTGTAGCGTCTAACAGAACTAAGCTGCTAGAGAGTAAGTTTCGTCGTTTGCGACTATACTTTTTTCAGCTGTATTTACGAGGTAATCTGAGCCTCGGTATGCCCTGCGCTGCTTTGTAACCCACGTCGAAACCTGGTCAGCCCCAAATCAGTATTGCTATGACTTACAAAGCTTTCATTTAGTTCAATTACAGCTTTGTAAGATGCGCTAATTATACGCTTATTTTTATGCTACATACTGCCCTATAGAATTTTTCGCACAAAGCGCGTCATTTAAGCCGTAATGGTAAGCAAGGTAAATCATTTTGCATAAACTACAAACTATTTATTATGTGCCCGCATAATTTGGCCCTTTTCACGCTCCCAATCACGCGCTTTTTCGGTATCACGTTTATCGTGCTGCTTTTTACCTTTAGCGATACCAATTTGTACTTTAACGCGGCCTTTTGAAAAGTGCATATCTAGCGGCACAATTGTGTAGCCTGAGCGTTCAACTTTGGTGATTAGCTTTATGATTTCTTCGTTGTGCAACAATAGCTTACGCGTTCTAATCGCGTCCGGCCTTATGTGGGTAGATGCTGCGCCAAGCGCAGTTACGTGGCAGCCGATTAAATAGATTTCACCACGCTGAATAATCACGTAGGCTTCTTTAATGTTGACGCGATTTTCTCGAATAGCTTTAACTTCCCAGCCTTCTAAAACTACGCCGGCTTCATATTTATCTTCGATAAAGTAATCAAAAAAAGCTTTTTTATTTTGTGCAATGCTCATAAAACTTAATATTTCTTGGCGAATGGCTTAAAATGGCATTTTACTCTACTTCTGACTGAGTTCGTTTTTCACGCTGGTTGATATTAGAAATTCAAACGAATATTGTTGAATTTCCAAGATTGTTAAAGCGCTAAGATTAACAAATGTAAAGGCTCGCATGGCGCAAGTTCAAAAAACCGTTCTAATCCATCACTCGGCTAGTCGCATGTATGCGCTGGTGGACGATGTTAAAAAGTATCCTGAATTTTTGCCTTGGTGTGGTGGTGTTGATTTAATTAAACAGGACGACGATTCGACCATCGCGACCTTGCATATTGATTATCATGGCTTGCATCAAAAATTTACTACTGAAAACCATAAAACGTTTCCCAATTTAATGGAAATCAAACTGAAAGATGGGCCTTTTAAGCACCTTGAAGGCGTTTGGCGTTTTATAGAGCTCAATGAACACGCATGCAAAGTTGAATTTATGCTCAATTATGAGTTTGCAAATATCATTATAGAAAAAATCATCGCACCCGTTTTTAGCCATATTGCCAATACTTTTGTAGACGGCTTTGTTGTGCGCGCTGATGTAGTTTACAAATCAAATTAAAGTGCTAAATTAAGTACGGAACATATTGAGAATTTAAATGCCAGCCACTGAAATTATTGTAGAAATAGCCTATGCACTACCAAACGAACAGCTAATCGTACCTATTAAGGCCAGCGAGGGCATTACGGCGGAGCAAGCAATTAGAGCCTCGGGAATATTGCAAAAATTCCCTGAAATTGATTTGTCGATTAATAAAATTGGTGTTTTTGGTAAGCTGTGTAAATTAGACGCGCCCCTGCGTCATTTGGATCGCGTGGAGATTTATCGCCCGTTAATTGCAGACCCTAAGGAAGTTCGTAAACAACGTGCTGCGGATGGAAAAGTGATGAAAAAAGGTGGTGGTGATTTAGCTTAAAGAAGCCTCTACAATGGATGCTAGGTTATTTTAACTTTGTTATTGATTTTATGTTGGAGTGTCCATTTTTTAGTTTGTAGCGGTCATCATAAAGTTGATTTATTTGACTTGCTTATAATGCTGCTCTCGCAGAATTTACCTTTTGACTGCTACCTTTCGTTTATGTGGCCTTTGCAGTTGATGTGGAA
>CAINWC010000267.1 GCA_903854305.1 uncultured Pseudomonadota bacterium
CTTGCCTGGTGGCAGGGTCAATCCATAAATCTCAAGAGGGAGATAAGGGTAGAATTCAGGGAAGCGTGCTGTCAGAGAGTTGAGCTTACCGTCATATGGATATAGAACAGAAATTTCCACCTGCCCAACGGACATCTTTGTTCCATCCAGCACAGGAGTATAGCCAGCATCCCGCAACGCTTGAAGTTCATACTCCAATCGCTCGGGATATTGCTCAAACCAAAGCTTCAAATTAAGCTACTGGTCTATGATGAGGGGGGTTAGGCGGCTCGTGAGGGCCTGGAGGTACATTGGTTGGAGGACCAGGTGGCACATCAGGGTGAGCTGGATGTTCAGGCTTTTCGCGACTTTTATCGTTCATACTAACTCCTAACTAAAATGATTCAAAGAATAACTACTTGCAACTTATGGGGTCTTTAGTTGCAGCTTATGAGGTCCAACTTGCAGCTTATGGGGTCTCCCACAACAAAAAAAGGGGCCTTAGCCCCCTTTTTTACCCGCATTTACTCTCACCGCAATTCAAACAAGTCAAACAGCCATCCATCACAATTGATGCTTTGGTGTTACATTTATTACAAAGCTGCGCGCCTTTAGGAAAGCCATCAGTATTGATTTCTTCACCTGATTTAGCTTGTTTTTCCATGTATTCAGACCGTTTTTCATCGACTAATTTTTGTTGATGTTGATCTAAGCCCGGTTTTTTAAGCATACCGATTTCTTGCAGATGTTGCTCAACGACTTCGCCAATTTCGGCCACTAGACTAGGGATGAACTTGCCACCTTTTTTAAAGTAGCCGCCGCTTGGTTCAAAAACACTTTTAAGTTCTTCTACCAAGAACGTCACATCGCCACCTTTACGGAACACGGCAGACATTACACGCGTAAGCGCGACAATCCACTGAAAATGTTCCATGTTTTTGGAGTTGATGAAGATCTCGAACGGACGGCGATGCTCTTGTGGCGTGCCTTCGTTCATGATTACGTCGTTAATGGTGATGTAAAGCGCATGCTCGGTCACCGGTGTTTTAATTTTGTAGGTGTTGCCAACCAGCTTGTCTGGACGGCTTAGTGGCTCGCCTAGTTGCACAACTTTACTTGCAGCTTCTTTCTGCGCGGCTAATTCTGCGGTTTTGGCTTCTGCATCTTTTTTATCTTGTTCGTTTACCAGCGCGTAGCTGACGATTTTCTTATCTATTTTCACTGCCATGATATTTTCTCCTGTTTGCCGTCATACCAGCCGAAGCTGGTATCCAGCGCATTTAAGTCACTAGATTCCGTATCAAGTACGGAATAACAAACTAAAATTTTCCGTAATAGCCTTCTTTTAAGGCATCGTAAAGATTGGCGGCTGAGTGAATCTCGCCATCATATTCAATCTCTTCATTACCTTTAACTTCCAGCTCGGTGCCATCATCTAGCGTAAATTTGTAAGTAGTGTTTTCTAAATCTTTCTCTGTCACCAATACGCCCTGGAATGCTTCAGGATTGAATCTAAAGGTTGTGCAACCTTTTAAGCCTTTATCATAAGCGTATAGATAGATATTTTTGAAGTCTTCAAAATCATAATCTGTCGGTACGTTGATGGTTTTTGAGATTGAGCTGTCTATCCATTTTTGTGCTGCGGCTTGAATATCTACGTGCGCTTTTGCTTGAATTGTGGATGAGTCTAAAAAGTAATCAGGTAACTTTTCATCTTCTTTATCACTAAACGGCATGGCCTTAGGGTTAATCAACTCACGATATGCCAATAACTCATATGAGAATACATCGACTTTCTCTTTTGATTTTTTGCCTTCACGAATCACGTTACGAGCGTAATGGTGCGCAAAGCTAGGCTCAATGCCGTTGCTGGCGTTGTTAGCGAGCGAGAGTGAAATAGTGCCTGTAGGCGCAATAGAGCTGTGATGCGAAAAGCGCGCGCCTTTAGTGGCGATTTGGTTACGCAAGCCTTCAGGGAACTGTTGCATATAACGGCTATATTTACCCAATAACACTTTACCCGTAAGTTTGCTGCCGACTTTAATGCCATCCGCCGCCATTTCCGGGCGTTTTGCCAGCATGTCCGCAGTGACTTCAAACTTCTCGTCCATAATCGGTGCAGGGCCTTTTTCTTCGGCCAATTGCACCCCTACGTTCCAGCCTTCTTCTGCCATCACGCGAGTGACTTCATCGGTGAATTTAAGTGATTCTTCCTCGCCGTATTTCAACTTCATCATGGTGAGTGCAGAACCTAAGCCTAAATAACCCATGCCGTGACGGCGTTTACGCATGATTTCATCGCGCTGTTGCTGTAATGGCAAGCCGTTGATTTCAACGACGTTATCTAACATGCGGGTGAAAATCGCGACGACTTCGCGGTATTCTTTCCAATCAAAATAAGCTTCGTCAGTGAACGGTTTTTTCACAAAACGCGTTAAATTGACCGAACCTAACAAACATGCGCCATACGGTGGCAAAGGTTGTTCGCCACAGGGGTTGGTCGTGCGAATGTTTTCGCAGAACCAGTTATTATTCATTTCATTCACGCGATCAATCAAGATAAATCCAGGCTCAGCAAAGTCGTATGTGCTAGACATAATCACGTCCCATAAACGGCGCGCCTTGATGGTTTTATATACGCGGCAAGCCACTTTACCTGCATCTACGCCATCTGTTTTGGTGAGGTATTTACCTTTAATTGGCCATTCGCGCCAAACTACTTGTGCCAAATCATTGGTATTTAAGCCATCGATAATCGCTTCTTTTTCTGTCACAGGGAAAGCCAGCTTCCACTCGCTGTCAGCTTTTACCGCTTCCATGAATTCTTTGGTAATGAGGCATGACAAATTGAATTGGCGTAAACGGCCATTTTCACGCTTGGCTTTAATGAAGTCGGTCACATCCGGATGTGAAATATCAAACGTTGCCATTTGTGCACCACGACGACCACCCGCGCTAGAAACGGTGAAACACATCTTGTCATAGATATCCATGAAAGAAAGTGGGCCGCTGGTGTAAGCGCCTGCGCCAGCCACAAATGCGCCTTTTGGACGTAATGTAGAGAACTCATAGCCAATACCGCAACCTGCTTTTAGCGTTAAACCCGCTTCATGCACTTTGCCTAAAATGTCATCCATACTGTCTGAAATCACGCCAGAAACAGTGCAGTTAATGGTTGAAGTCGCTGGTTTATGTTCTAAAGCACCCGCGTTAGAAGTAATTCGACCCGCTGGAATCGCGCCACGACGCAATGCCCACAAAAATTTCTCATGCCACTCGGCACGTTTTTCTTCTGAAGTTTCCACGTCGGCCAAAGCACGTGCAACGCGTGAATAAGAAGCATCTATATCAGCATCTACATGCTCACCTGACTTAGTCTTTAAGCGATATTTTTTATCCCAAATATCAAGCGACACTGGTTGCATCGGGATTTCTTGGTCTGCGTTCATATTGGTAGCGCCTGCATTTGAATTGCTAGTAGTTTCAACAGCCTTAAGCATGGATTTAACCCCTTATTGTTTGACTTTAACTCACCTAAGTAACCCGCTTTAAGAGTCTGTGAACCAAGCCTGTGTTTATTTAATATTACTTTTTATGTTATTGGTTAAGCTAAATCAAGCCTTGTGTTTAAAACGCACTTAACCACAACATATTGTGTTTTTTTAGTAATTTAATCATTTTGTAGTGGTTGGTCAAGTGGTTTATTTTAAAAATAAGGATGATTTATACTGCAATTTTGCTTGCTAATTTTGTAAGCAAGACTGGCAATGGCTTGTGTCAATGTAAGCAATCACTCACATGAAAAAATATTTGTGCGAAAATAGCGAAATGACGCGTACCTTTTATACACTTTTACTTTATTTTATGTTGCCATTCACGCCATTAAAATTACTACGGCGCGCGAGAAAACAACCAGAATATTTGCAACACTGGCGTGAGCGCTATGGTTTTTATAACACAGTGAGCGATAAGCCAGTTGTTTGGCTGCATTGTGTTTCTGTGGGCGAAACACGCGCAGCAGCCCCCTTAATCAAAGCGCTGTTGCAGCAATATCCAAATCACCAAATTTTGCTTACGCACACTACACCCACGGGGCGCGCTACCAGCGAGCAGCTATTCGGCAATGCTGTACAGCGCGTTTATTTGCCTTACGATGTGCCTTATGCCGTCAATAGATTTTTAAAACACTTCAAACCTGTAGTTGGCGTGCTCATGGAAACCGAACTTTGGTTTAATTTGATTGCCAACTGCAAACAACAAGACGTTCCGCTACTTCTGCTCAATGCACGGTTATCAAAAAAATCTGCACGCGGTTACACCAAGATCGGCAAACTCGTTCAAGAAGGCTTGCAAAATTTATCTGCAATTGCCGCACAAACCGAAGCGGATGCAGAACGCTTAAAACAATTGGGCGCGAATAATATCAGCATCGTGGGTAATTTAAAGTTTGATGTGATGCCGCCTGATGATGCGGTAGCGCAAGGCCATCTCTTACGTGCGTTGCTTGGTGAAAATCGCCCTGTATTTCTGGCTGCCAGCACTCGCGAAGGTGAAGAGGTCATTATTTTAGATGCAATTGCCAATATTACTAACTTACTCACGGTGATTGTGCCACGCCATCCACAGCGATTTAGCGAGGTCGAGGCTTTGCTACAACAGCGTGGCATTCAATACCAAAAGCGCTCCATGTTGCATCAAGTGGTGAATGAAACTACGCAAGTGATTCTAGGTGACAGCATGGGAGAGTTATTCACTTATTATGCTAGTGCCGATATTTGCCTAGTTGGCGGCAGTTTATTGCCTTATGGCGGACAAAATTTAATTGAAGCAATGCGCATGGGTAAGCCGGTGTTGATTGGCGAGCATACCTTTAACTTTAATGACGTGTCTGAACTTGCCGTGGCGCAATGCGCAGCTTGGCGAGTCAATGACGTAGCAGCAATCAATCAGGCCATCCATACTTTAATAGAAAACCCGCAAAAACAAGCTGAAATGGGTGCGGCAGGTTTGGCCTTATGCATTGCATCACAAGGTGCAACGCATAAATTGTTGGCCATAATTTCAAAGAATATCACTTAAGTGGCGCCCGTTATGCGCTAACGTGGTTATACGGTTGTTAAGCTGTGGCAACTGCACCATAATGCATAGTTGGCTTTATGGTGCGGTTAACGTACATAATTGCTATTATTAAACTGTTTAATTTAGGTTCATTCTAATGAGCGCATATAGCGAAATCGAAGCAAATGATTTATTCAACATGATGGCAACGCAACCATTACTATTAGTTGACGTACGTAACGACGACGAAGTCGCGCGTGGCATTATTCCTGGCGCGGTTCACATCCCCCTTGCAATGTTACCTGTGCAATATGAGCAGTTAACAAAAATAGAAAATATCGTTTTTTATTGTCACAGTGGCATTCGCTCTGCGCATGCAGCAGCCTTTGCATCCAGTAAGGGCTGTAAAAATGTTTATAACTTAATGGGTGGCGCGTTAGCTTGGGCTAAAGCTGGCCATCCTTTTGTAGCCAAAGCTGAAGGAAAGCAGAAATAATGGAATTTAATAAAGAAGTTGATGCAAGTGGCCTAAACTGTCCATTACCAATTTTGCGTTGCAAAAAAGGCTTAAGTGAAATAGGTAGCGCACAAGTATTAAAGATCATCTCTACCGACCCAGGGTCAGTTAAAGACTTCAATGCATTTTGTGTACAAACTGGCCATGAGCTTTTGCAGATGGATGAAGAGCACAGTTCATACATTTTTTATATCAAGAAGCGTGCAAGCTAAAACTCACTCATTCGTGTTGCTGGTTTAATTAGCATGGCTAAAAAGCTCGCGTTAATTGCTTCTAAAGGCTCATTAGATTGGGCCTATCCACCGTTCATTTTAGCCGCTACCGCTGCCGCGCTTGATTACGAAGTTCAAATATTTTTCACTTTTTATGGCCTCACTTTACTCAAAAAAGACTTGAGTGATTTAAAAGTATCGCCGCTTGGCAACCCTGCCATGCCGATGCCAATACCCATGCCCAATTTATTGCAAATGCTGCCCGGCATGGAGAGCATGGCAACGATGATGATGAAACAAAAAGTTGCGGATAAAGGCGTAGCGAGCATAGAAGACCTACGTACCGCTTGTTTAGAAAGTGACGTAAAATTTATTGCCTGCCAAATGACGGTTGATTTATTTGACTTTAAACCATCCGACTTTATTGATGGCATTGAGTTTGGCGGTGCTGCCACATACCTTCAGTTTGCAGGTGAATCTGACGTAAGCTTATTTATTTAAGACTACTGGTTTATATTAAGATTGCTGAATAGTAATAAAAAGGCGCCTCAAGCGCCTTTTTTATTATGCCGGCTAAATAACTTAATTACTTTAACACTGTATTACTTTAATTTGGCCAACTGACTTTGTAGCTTTTCTACGCTGGCACTAAACTCGGCCACTCGCGCTTTTTCTTGCTCGACCACGGCGACCGGCGCACGGGCTACGAAGCTTTCGTTATTGAGTTTGCCATTTGCTTTGCTGATTTCACCTTCTAACCTGGCAAGCTCTTTGCCTAAACGTTCTTTTTCAGCAGCAACATCAATCTCTACTTTTAGCATGAGCTTAAAGTCATCAACCAGCATCACAGGCGCATCGGCTTCTGGCAACTCAGCCACAATCGCAACCTCCTCCAGTTTAGCTAGCGCTTTTAAATACGGCGCATACAGTGCCAGTTTATCCGCATCGCCAGCGGCCACTAATGGCACGCGCGCCGCTGGAGAAATGTTCATTTCTCCACGTAAACTGCGGCAAGCATCGACCGCCTGCTTGAGCAACGCGACCCAGGATTCTGCGGCTTCATCAATCTTGCTTGGTTGTGCTTTTGGATAAGCCTCTAACATAATGCTAGGGCCACTTCTGCCACTCATTGGCCCGATTGTTTGCCAAATTTCTTCGGTGATAAACGGCATAATCGGGTGCGCCAGACGCAGGATTGTTTCCAGAACCCGTAATAAAGTACGGCGGGTCGCACGTTTTTCAGCATCACTGCCCTGCTGCACCTGAACCTTAGCCAGCTCCAAATACCAATCGCAATATTGATCCCACACAAACTCGTAAATGGCTTTTGCGGCCAAGTCGAAACGGTAATCTGTAAACGCCTTTTCAACTTCAGCTTCTGTGCGTTGCAAGGCTGAAACGATCCAACGATCAGGCTGCGAGAAGCTTAAATAGCCATCTGGCTGACTTTTACAATCGTCCATGCCGCAATCCTGACCTTCTGTATTCATCAGCACAAAGCGCGTAGCGTTCCACAATTTATTGCAAAAATTTCGATAACCATCACAACGTTGTAGATCAAATTTAATGTCACGGCCAGGCGAAGCAAGCGCCGCGAACGTAAACCTTAAAGCATCGGTGCCGTAAGCATTGATGCCTTCAGGGAATTCTTTACGCGTATGTTTCTCGATTTTTGGCGCATCCTTCGGGTTCATTAAGCCGGTGGTGCGTTTTTTGATTAAGTCTTCCAGACTGATACCATCAATCAAATCAATCGGATCAAGTACGTTGCCTTTAGATTTACTCATCTTTTGGCCTTCCGCATCACGAATCAGGCCATGCACATAGACATGCTTGAACGGAATTTTGCCAGTGATGTGCGTAGTCATCATCACCATACGCGCCACCCAAAAGAAGATGATGTCGAAACCCGTCACTAGCACGCTAGAAGGCAAGTATTGCTGCAAGGCAATATTGGCGGCATCTTTGGCTTCATCACCCGTCCAATCTAATGTTGAGAAAGGCCATAAAGCAGATGAGTACCAAGTATCCAGCACATCATCGTCACGCTTGAGATTGCCCGCATAACCATCTTTAGCGGCAATCTGCTTGGCTTCAGCTTCGTCATGCGCCACATACACTTTGCCATTGTCGCCGTACCAAGCGGGAATCTGATGCCCCCACCACAATTGACGTGAAATACACCAGTCTTGAATGTTGTTCAGCCATTGGTTGTATGTATTCACCCAGTTTTCAGGGTAAAACTTGATTTCGCCGCTGGCCACGACATCCAACGCTTTTTGTGTGATGCTTTTGCCATCCGCGGCTGGTTTACTCATTGCAACGAACCATTGGTCGGTCAGCATAGGCTCAATAATGACGCCAGTACGGTCGCCGCGCGGCACTTTCAGTTTGTGTTTATCGGTTTTGACTAGATAGCCTTGGGCGTCCAAATCTGCCACCACTTGTTTACGCGCAGCAAAACGCTCCAATCCTTGATACTGCATTGGTGCAGCATCATTCACATTACCTTCTAATGTCAGAATACCAATTATTGGTAATCCGTGACGTTGCCCAACCGCATAGTCATTAAAGTCATGCGCCGGCGTTACTTTAACCACACCTGTACCAAACTCTTTATCGACATAATCATCGGCAATATTTGGAATTTCGCGGTCGCACTATGGCAGTTTTACATGCTGACCAATCAGGTGTTTATAACGCTCATCTTCAGGATGCACCATTACCGCCACGTCGCCCAGCATGGTTTCTGGACGTGTTGTAGCGACAGTTAAATGATGCTCTCCATTTATTCCTTGACCACTAGCAAGCGGATAGTTGATGTGCCACATGAAGCCATCTTCTTCTTCTTGCACCACTTCTAAATCTGAAACAGCGGTGCCTAACTTAACATCCCAATTCACCAGACGTTTACCGCGATAAATCAAACCTTCGTTATACAAACGTACAAAGGTCTCGGTAACAGTTTTATTTAAGCCTTCATCCATCGTGAAGCGCTCACGGCTCCAATCTGGCGATGTACC
>CAINWC010000268.1 GCA_903854305.1 uncultured Pseudomonadota bacterium
TAATTTAAAATTTATTTTCAATATCAGAATCGTTCAAGCATCACTCACTTAAGAATAGTTGAAATATCCAAGGTTGTTTTATGACATTAGAACAAAATCCACTGTCATTGGCGCAAGCTGATGGCATTACAAAAAAATCAAATAAAACACATATCTGGAAGTGGCTTTTTGCCATATTGATCGCTGTATCCATTGCATGGTTGATTGATGGACGATTTCATCAAAGTACTGAAAAATCAGGCAAAACAAAATTTAACCCTAACTCCATGCCTACGCCAGTATCTGTTGCAAAGCCAGCCCAACGCGATATTAATGTCTATTTAGATTCACTGGGAACAGTGACGCCTCGCAACACGGTAGTGGTTACCTCACTGGTGAATGGTCAGGTACTTAATCTATTTTTTAATGAAGGGCAGATGGTCAAAAAAGGGCAGTTATTAGCACTCATTGACACACGTCCGTATGAAATTCAGCTTGCACAAGCGGAAGGTCAACTCTTAAAAGACAAGGCTTTACTGGATAACGCCTTGTTAGATTTGGATAGGTACAAAACTTTGATTGGACAAAGCTCCATCTCCAAACAAACGTTAGACACCCAAGACTCGCTAGTTAGGCAATATCATGGCGCTGTCGCTATCGATCAATCACAATTGGATAATGCCAAACTGCAATTAAGCTATTGCCACATCACCGCACCTATTAGTGGACGTATTGGTTTGCGTCAAGTGGATCCAGGCAATATTATTCAGAGTGCAAATACCACCGGCATTGCCACCATCACGCAGTTGCAGCCGATTACCGCGTTATTTAGCATCCCTGAAGACAATTTACCCGCTGTCGTGCTACGCATGAAATCTGCCTCAAATGTTGCGATCGATGCTTTTGACCGTGGACAAAAAATAAAGCTGGCAAGTGGTGCTTTACTGACGCCAGACAACCTGATTGATACGACTACCGGCAGCATTAAAATGCGAGCACTCTTCAAAAATGATGATGGCGCATTATTTCCGAATCAATTTGTGAATATCAAACTGCTGGTGGACGTGCAAAAGAATGCGATTGTCATACCAATGGCGGCTTTACAGCGTGGCAAGAACGGTGACTATGTGTATGTGGTCAATCAAGGCAATTCTGTGACGCTTCGCCCAGTGAAAACTGGCAATGTTGAGGGAGAGTTTATCTCAATAATCCAAGGACTAAGCTTACAAGATGAAGTGGTGATTGACGGTATAGATAAATTGCGTGATGGCGCAAAAATTAAAATAGCGACTACAGGTACTGGTGCAGCTGCTGCACAAAAAAACGCTTCGAGCAAAGCGGAGCATGATCCAGCGAAGAGCAGAGCAGGTTGGCATAAAAAACAGAACGCGGAATAAGGTCGTACGATGAACCCCTCCCGCCTATTTATCCTGCGCCCGGTAGCGACCTCGCTACTAATGCTGGCCATATTTCTTTCTGGCCTGCTAGCCTACCGCATACTGCCAATATCGGCATTACCTGAAGTAGACTACCCGACCATACAAGTCGTCACTTTATACCCAGGTGCTAGCCCAGACGTTGTCACGTCCTCCATTACAGCACCGCTAGAGCGTCAATTTGGTCAAATGCCCGGGCTGAATCAAATGTCTTCCACCAGCTCTGGTGGCGCATCGGTCATCACGTTGCAATTTAGCCTAACGATAAGTCTGGATGTTGCTGAACAACAAGTGCAGGCCGCCATTAATGCAGGTAGTAACTTTTTGCCGGTTGATTTACCTATGCCGCCTGTCTATAGCAAAGTAAATCCTGCTGATGCGCCAATCTTAACGCTCGCCTTAAGTTCTAAAACGTTGCCTTTAACCAGTGTTGAAGATTTAGCTGACACGCGTTTGGCACAAAAGATTTCTCAATTATCAGGTGTCGGGCTGGTCAGCATCACCGGCGGACAGCGCCCAGCCGTGCGTATTCAGGCAAATCCAAAGGCACTGGCTGCATACGGCGTAGCCTTAGAGGATGTACATACCGCCATCACCAACAGCAATCTATCTCAGGCCAAAGGCAGTTTTGATGGGCCCTCTCGCGCTTCGACCATCGATGCCAATGATCAGATCAAAACGCCAGACGAGTACCGGAAATTAATCGTAGCTTATCGAAATGGCGCAGCTGTACGGCTAAGTGATGTAGCAAAGGTCGTGAGTGATGCTGAAAATATTCGATTGGCGGCTTGGGCAAACCGTGAGCCTGCGGTGATTCTGAATATTCAACGCCAACCAGGCGCTAATGTGATTGAAGTGGTCGATCGCGTCAAAGCTTTACTGCCGCAATTACAGGCTTCATTACCTGGCGCTGTGGACGTTACAGTGTTAACTGACCGAACAGTCACTATCCGCGCTTCTGTTAAAGATGTGCAGTTCGAGCTGATGCTCTCTGTAGCGTTAGTGGTGATGGTGATTTTTCTGTTCTTACGCAGTATTCCGGCCACTATTATTCCTAGCATTGCGGTACCGTTGTCACTGGTAGGCACCTTTGGCGTGATGTATCTTGCGAATTTCAGCATCAACAATTTAACCTTAATGGCGTTAACAATTGCTACTGGTTTTGTTGTAGATGATGCGGTAGTGATGATAGAAAATATTTCGCGTTATATTGAGCAAGGTGAATCCCCTTTAGAGGCCGCGCTTAAAGGCGCTAGACAAATCGGCTTCACCATTATCTCGCTCACGCTGTCACTGATTGCGGTGTTGATTCCACTCCTATTTATGGGCGATGTCGTGGGTCGTTTGTTTCGTGAGTTCGCCATTACGCTTGCCGTATCCATTTTAATCTCTGCATTTGTCTCACTGACACTGACACCCATGATGTGCGCAAAACTGCTACGCCACATTCCATCGTCGGAACGAGGATGGTTTTACAATGCCGCCGGGAACTTTATTGATGGCATGACTCGCCTTTATGGCAAATCACTTACACATGTACTCAATTATCGTTGGCTAACATTGCTGGTTGCATTTATCACCTTAGCACTCACTGTGGCCTTGTATATCATGGTGCCTAAAGGGTTTTTCCCTGTGCAGGATACTGGCGTGATTCAGGGCATTTCTGAAGCGCCGCAGTCTGTTTCATTTTCCACGATGGCTGAACGCCAACAAGCATTGGTCGATGTCGTACTTAAAGACCCTGCAGTGGAAAGCCTGTCTTCTTTTATAGGCGTAGACGGCATCAATACCACACTGAACAGCGGACGCATGCTGATTAATCTTAAGCCAAAAGCGCAGCGTAGCGATGATATGCAAGTCATCATGAAGCGTTTACAAGGCACGTTGACGGAAGTGAGCGGCATTACGCTATATATGCAACCCGTACAGGACCTCACGATTGAAGACCGTGTGAGTCGTAGCCAATATCAATTCATGATGGAAGATGCCGATCAGAAGGTGTTAGTGACCGGTGTTGAACGTATGCTAGCGCGTTTGCGGCAGTCTACAAAACTGAAAGACGTTGCAAGTGATATGCAAGACCGTGGCTTGCAGGTCTATCTGGAGATTAACCGTGATGCTGCCAGCCAGCTTGGCATTACCACCGCAGCCATTGATAATGCGCTTTACAATGCCTTTGGTCAGCGCCTGATTTCCACTATTTATACACAATCCAATCAGTATCGCGTAGTGCTGGAAGTCGCGCCAGAATTCCGCAATGGCTTAAGTGCTTTGGATGGTATTTATGTGACGGCGACTAACAGCAACGGTACAACAGGCGGGCAAGTGCCGCTTAACAGTATTGCCAAAATCAGTGAGCGTGAGGCACCGCTGGTCATCAACCATTTGGGACAATTCCCCGCCGCCAATATCTCATTCAATCTTGAAAAAGGTGCCTCGCTTAGCGATGCAGCTAACATTATCAACGCAGCCAAACAGGATCTCGCGCTACCCGTTAGTACGCGCGTTGTGCTGCAAGGCGCTACGGCAGCATTTACCGCCTCTTTAGCCAATCAGCTAATGTTGCTGTTGGCCGCAGTGGTGACTATGTACATAGTATTAGGCGTGCTTTATGAAAGTTATATACACCCCATTACCATTCTTTCCACCTTACCTTCAGCCGGGCTGGGGGCGCTTTTGGCATTGATGATTTCGGGTAATGACTTAGGAATCGTCGCCATTATTGGCATCATTCTGCTCATCGGTATCGTCAAAAATAACGCCATTATGATGATTGATTTTGCACTCGAAGCGCAGCGCGAGCAAGGCATGTCCGCACGCGATGCAATCTACCAAGCCTGCTTGCTACGTTTGCGCCCGATTCTAATGACCACAATGGCATCCTTATTGGGCGCATTGCCGCTCATGCTGGGTAGCGGTGTAGGTTCAGAATTGCGTCATCCGCTAGGATTAACGATGGTGGGCGGTTTAATCGTCAGCCAAATACTAACCCTGTTCACCACACCGGTCATCTATCTGGCATTCGATTCTCTCGCCAATCGATTAGGGTTAGGAGCTGTAGCCCAGCCTACTGAGGTTAAAGGTAACATTAGTTCGATATGAGTTTCTCCGCTATTTTTGTTAATAGACCTGTTGCTACCAGCCTGTTAATGCTAGGCATCACGTTAGTAGGAGTGGTGTCATTCAATCTATTGCCGGTAGCAGCTTTACCGCAGGTAGATTTTCCCGTGATATCAGTATCAGCCTCCTTACCCGGTGCCAGCCCGGAAACGATGGCAACGGCAGTGGCGACGCCGCTAGAACGCTCACTAGGGCGCATTGCCGGTGTCAATGAGATGACCTCCTCCAGCGCCTTAGGTACGACCAATGTCACCTTGCAGTTCGATTTGGAACGCGACATCAATGGTGCAGCGCGAGATGTACAAGCGGCTATCAACGCAGCGCGGACCTTACTGCCGACCAATTTGCCAACCAACCCAACCTATCGCAAGGTAAATCCTGCCGATGCGCCTATCCTCATCCTTGCGCTGACTTCGGACAGTTTGTCTCAAGGCAAGCTTTACGATGCGGCTTCAACCATCATGGCGCAGAAGCTGTCACAGATCAAAGGCGTGGGACAAGTCAGCGTCGGCGGTAGCTCTTTACCAGCCGTTCGCGTAGAACTGAACCCCAATGCCCTTAATAAATATGGCATTAGTCTTTCGACTGTCAGTAGCGCAATCTCAACCACCAATGGCAATCGACCTAAGGGCGTGATTGAAGGTGGCGATCACCAATGGCAGATTTATGCCAATGATCAGGTGCGCCTCGCCAAGGATTATTTGCCGATTATCATTGCCTACCATAACGGCGCAGCAGTCCGGTTAAGCGATGTGGCCGAGGTGGTAGATTCGGTGCAGGACTTACGCAACGAAGGTATTGCTAACGGCAAGCAAGCCGTGCTGGTTCAAATTCGCCGCCAGCCTGGTGCTAACATCATTGAAACCGTCGATCGTATACGGGCTGAATTGCCTCAGTTACGCGCTTCAATTTCAAGTGCGATTGATACTACGGTGGTCAGCGACCGCACACCGACCATTCGCGCTTCAGTGCATGATGTTGAGTTAACTTTGGCAATCTCCATCGGCCTAGTCATCATGGTGGTATTCCTGTTTTTACGCAACCCGCGCGCTACGCTGATTCCAGCAATCGCTGTGCCAGTCTCGCTGCTGGGTACTTTTGCTGTGATGTATCTATGTGGCTATAGTCTGGATAACCTATCGCTGATGGCGCTGACTGTTGCGACAGGTTTTGTAGTGGACGATGCCATCGTGGTGCTGGAAAACGTGTCCCGGCATATCGAAAATGGCGACCCTCCGCTACAGGCAACGCTTAAAGGCACACGCGAAGTGACGTTTACCGTCATTTCCATGAGTGTTTCACTCATTGCAGTTTTCTTGCCGTTATTACTGATGGGCGGTATCGTCGGACGTTTGCTGCGTGAGTTTGCGGTCACCTTATCGGTCGCGGTCGCGGTGTCTTTGCTTGTTTCACTAACCTTAACGCCAATGATGTGCGCGCGCCTGCTTAAGCATAAGTCAGTTGCCAAACCGGGATTCATTTCTGCATTAAGTGAACGTGCTTTCAATGCTTTGCTTCAAGGTTATAAAAACAGTCTGGATGTGGTATTACGTCATGGATTACTGACCATGCTGGTATTACTCATAACCGTATGCCTGAACGTATATCTTTACATCATCGTCCCTAAAGGTTTTTTTCCACAACAGGATACTGGGCGTATTTCAGGTGCAATTCAGGCGGATCAAAGCATTTCATTTCAAGCCATGCGGCACAAACTCACGGACTTTATTGCCATCATCCAACGCGACCCTGCGGTCGAGAATGTCGTTGGATTTATTGGTGGGGGCCAACGCAATGGTGGTTTCATATTCCTTGCACTCAAACCGCACTCCGAACGTAAAGAGTCTGCTGACCAAGTCATTGCCAGGCTTCGTCCTAAACTGGCACGAGAGCCTGGTGCTAGTTTGTTTTTACAGCCCGATCAGGATATTCGTATGGGTGGTCGACAAGGCAATGCGCAATATCAATACACACTGCAGGCGGATGATTTAAAGGAGCTGCAAACATGGGAACCCAAGATTCGTGAAGCATTAACACGCATACCAGGCATCGCCGATGTGAATAGTGACAAGCAGGACAAGGGCAGCCAAACCTTACTGACCATTGACCGTGATGCCGCGGCTAGATTAGGCGTCACGGTTAAAATGATTGACGCTACACTCAACGGATCTTATGGGCAACGCCAAGTATCGACCATTTATGCACCTTTAAATCAATATTATGTGGTGATGGAAGTGGCACCGCAATATTGGCAAAACCCAGAGTCGCTACGTGATGTTTATATTGTGACCGCAAACGGTGCGCAGGTACCACTTTCTGCAATCAGCCACTTCGAGCCTTCTACAGGGCCACTCGGCGTTAACCATCAAGGGCAGTTTGCTGCCTCGACTATTTCTTTTAACCTTAAACCAGGGGTATCGCTCTCACAGGCAACGATTGCGATAGATCGGTCTTTTGCGAGCATTGGTGTTCCCAGTTCAATTCGTGGTGGTTTTCAAGGCACCGCCAAGGTATTTCAGGCCTCATTACAAAATCAACCTTGGTTAATATTAGCGGCATTACTAACGGTTTACATAGTGCTTGGCATGCTTTATGAAAGCTATATTCATCCGCTGACCATTATCTCCACGCTACCGTCTGCCGGAGTCGGCGCTTTGCTGGCTTTGCTGGCTTTTGGTATGGAATTTAATATCATGGCGATGATAGGCGTGATATTGCTAATTGGAATTGTTAAGAAAAATGCCATCATGCTGATAGACTTTGCTGTTGATGCGGAGCGCAACCGTGGCCTCAGCGCACGCGATGCCATTTATGAAGCTTGCCAGTTGCGTTTCCGCCCAATCATGATGACGACGATGGCCGCATTGCTAGGTGCATTGCCTCTAGCCTTGGGAATCGGTGAAGGTTACGAGCTACGCCAGCCGCTGGGGATTTCCATTGTGGGCGGTCTAATCGTTAGCCAAATCCTAACGCTATATACCACACCAGTTGTTTACCTTTACATGGATAGGCTCAGCACTTGGTGGAAGCAGCGTTTTTTGCGCAACGCTTTGCCTGCAGATCTGGCAGTGTAATTAATATGGAGTCCTCAGATGTCTAGATTTATTCAAACCACACAGATCGCTTTGCTGATAGCGATGCTGTCAGCCTGTAGCGTAGGGCCAAACTACGTCAAGCCAACAATGCAAACGCCGGCAGCATTTAAAGAGCAGGCCGGCTGGAAAACGGCCCAACCGCAGGATGAGTTACCTCGTGGTCAATGGTGGGAGATTTTTGGCGATACTGAACTGAATAAACTAGTCGCGCAAGTAGAAATCTCTAACCAGAATATCCGCGCTGCAGAAGCACAATATCGGCAAGCTCGCGCACTAGCACAGCAGTCACAGGCAAGTTATTACCCAACCGTGACGGGCGGAGCTTCTGCGACTCGCAGCAAAGTATCGAATATAAGCAACAGTACGTCCAACTACAATTTAAACTTAGGTGCAAGCTGGGAGCCTGATATCTGGGGGCGTATCCAACGCACAGTGGAGGCTGGCAATGCCGGCTTGCAGGCCAGCGCGGCTGATCTAGAAGCGGCTAAGCTAAGCGCACAGGCGGCCTTAGTGCAAGATTACTTTTTGCTTCGTACCAATGATGCAAGAAAAATGCTATTGGATAATACCGTCGCTAATTATGAAAAGTCATTACAACTGACACAAAATCAATTCGCGGTAGGCGTCGCTGCACGCGCCGATGTGGTGGCGGCAGAAACCCAGCTCAAATCCGCCAAGGCACAAACCGTAGATGTTGGCGTGCAGCGCGCGCAGCTAGAACATGCCATTTCAATTCTGATTGGTAAGGCACCTTCAGAACTTTCGATTGAACCGGCCGCTAATGCTTTTGTCACCCTGCCTCCGGCAATTCCGCTCGGAATCCCATCACAATTATTAGAGCGCCGCCCAGATATTGCTGCTGCCGAAAGACGTGCTGCTCAAGCAAATGCACAAATAGGCGTAGCAGAAGCTGCTTTTTATCCTAGCCTAACGCTATCTGCCACGCTCGGTTTACAAAGCCCCAGCTTTGCCAATTGGTTAACCGCGCCCGCTCGGTTCTGGTCATTGGGCCCAGCATTGGCACAAACTATTTTTGATGGTGGCCTACGCAAGGCACAAACAGCGCAGGCTTTGGCAGTTTATGACCAAAATACTGCGAATTACCGACAAACTATTTTGCTTGCATTTCAACAGGTAGAAGATAATCTCGCCGCGCTAAGGATTCTGGAGCAAGAAGCGCAACTACAAGATGATGCGGTTAAATCAGCCCAAGAATCGCTTCAGATTACCCTTAATCAATACAAGGCAGGCACAATTACATATTTAAACGTAGTCACTGTGGAAACGATTGCACTCAATAACGAAATCACCGCACTTGGTATTCAAAGTAACCGGCTTACAGCGGCAGTTTTACTTGTAACGGCGTTAGGGGGTGGCTGGAATACGTCAGCGTTAAATACCTTGATTAAAAAACCTTAGAATGTCTCATCCAAATAATACATAGCTATGTATTATGATGTTGATTAAACATAAATAGTCCACCCTGAATAACTATTAACCAATTGATTTAATTAGGTAATAGTTAAATATTAGTGGTGTAAATTTCCCAGAAATGTGATAATAACACTTTGATTTCTTGCAAATTTCAGAGTGTTTTATGGGCCCTAAACATCCA
>CAINWC010000269.1 GCA_903854305.1 uncultured Pseudomonadota bacterium
AAGCGTCATCGTGCGAGCAAGGCTTATTAACCAAGCGATTTCAAGGTGAAGCAACGTCTACGCTTTGGCTAGACTTTGCGGCAACCACAGGAGACAACATAGAGTTACGCATCAGTCAACTGACATGCTGGGTATTAGATGCAGAAAATAGTGGCTCAAAATATGGCTTACGCCTACCGAATCTCAGCATTACGCCTAATACGGGTCTAGCGCACTTTCATCAATGTTTGGCAGCATTGGCGCTCATGTGACGGCGCTACTTATTGTTCGCAACAAACATCCGAATATGCAGCACGTCATCTGGCTTTTGCTATCCTTTAGCATCAGTTTTGCGTTACATGCATTTAATTTGAATAACTGGATACCTGCCTGTTTTGTAGTGTTCGCCATTTGGCGATATTTAATCGAGAAAAATAACTGGTCATTTCCACCGCTTTGGTTGAAGCTACCCATGACAATCGCCGGCGGTCTTGCTGTGTTAGCCACTTACGGCAGCCTGTTTGGACGAGATGCTAGCCTTGCTTTATTTGCCGTGATGATTGCACTTAAGTTACTTGAAACTAAAACCAGACGCGACTTTATTGTCATGGTCGTTTTAGGATATTTTCTGACGGTCAATGTGTTGCTGTTTACCCAAGCAATATGGGTGTTTGCAATCATGCTACTCCCAATGTTCGGTCTAACCGCTTGTCTAATCGCTGTTAGCCACCCTAATGGCAACTTAAGTTCGCATACCCTGACAGCATTAGCCAGCAATTTATTATTGCAAGCATTGCCTATCATGCTGGTTTTGTTTGTATTGTTTCCGCGCATACCCGGTCCAATTTGGAGCATGCCGCAAGATTCCTACAGTGGCATGACTGGCTTATCTGACAGTATGGAACCTGGCAATATCAGTCAATTAAGCTTATCTAGCAAAGTGGCTTTTAGAGCGGAGTTTAAAGGGGCGATTCCAGCCAGCAATCAACTGTATTGGCGCGGGCCAGTGCTTTGGCATCAAACTGGGCGACGCTGGGAAATGACCAGCGATAGACTTGTTATGCCGATAGAGTCACTAGAAACATCGGCTGAAATGACGGATTACACCATTACCTTAGAGCCCCATAATCGCAATTGGTTATTGCTACTGGATGTTCCCAACAGCTTGCCGCCTGACGCCAGTATGAAACATGACAGGCAAGTACTATCGGCAGAGCCTGTGCGCACTAGAATGCGCTATGAAGGTCATTCCTCATTGCAATATAAACTAGGCGAAACCTTAAGCGATCGTGAGCGCGCTTTATCACTACAGCTCATCAAGGATGAAAACCCTAAAAGTCATCGACTGGCAGAGAAATGGGTAGGCGAGAACAAATCACCCGCAGAGATTGTACAAGCTGCGCTGATAATGTTTAAAGAACAGCCCTTTGTATATACGCTAGCGCCGCCAAAGTTAGGCAATGAACCGATAGATGATTTTTTATTCAATACCAAACGCGGCTTTTGTGAGCATTATGCCAGTAGCTTTGTATATTTAATGCGTGCAGCAGGCGTGCCTGCGCGCATTGTGACTGGTTACCAAGGGGGTGAACTCAACCCAAATGGCAATTACTTGATCATTCGTCAATCGGACGCCCATGCATGGGCGGAAGTCTGGCTGAAGGGTCGTGGCTGGGTGCGAATTGATCCAACCTCAGCCGTATCGCCAAGCCGCATAGAATCAGGTATTGGTGGAGCATTCGCTGACTCTAACTTATTGCCTTTACTATCCCGCCGCGATTACCCGATGCTTAAAAAACTAAACCTTAATTGGGATGCGGTAAATAATGGTTGGAATCAATGGGTATTAGGTTACGACCAACAAAAACAACTCGATTTACTATCAAAAATCATGCAGACAAAAATCGTTTGGGAAGACATCGGGCTCATATTGGTTCTTGTGATGATCGTATTGATGCTCATTGTCAGCTACCTGCTATTACGCAATAATCCCATTGCGTTAGACCCTGTTAGAAAAGCTTACCACCAGTTTTTACGTAAGCTGGAAAAGGTAGGTATAGTAAAGCAGCCTCACGAAGGCGCGATAAATTTCGGAATACGCGCAGCTGAAAGTTTGCCAGATCAGGCGAGCCAGATACAAACAATATCCAGCCTATTTTCCGCCATACAATATGCAAAACATGAAAATAACGATGCAAAAAACAAGCCTGCGGTAAACTTGTTAAAACAGTTAATTAAAAACTTCAAGCTAAAAAGTAATCAGGCATCAAAATGAATCAAAATACAACAATCACGCTTGGCACAGAAGACTTAGCAGCAGACCAAGCTAAAAAAGACCAAGATTATATGCAGATAGCGTTAGCCTTGGCGCATGAAGCCGCATTGGCAGGAGAAGTCCCCGTGGGTGCCATTGTCGTTAAAGATGGTGTCATTATCGGTCGTGGCAGCAATGCCCCAATTGCTAGCCATGACCCGACGGCACATGCCGAGATCGCCGCCATGCGCGATGCTGCACAACACCTTGCTAACTATCGCCTAGTTGATTGTACGTTATACGTAACGCTAGAGCCTTGCGCTATGTGTGCTGGCGCCATTCAGCATGCTCGTATTGCACGACTGATATTTGGTGCAAGTGACCCTAAAACCGGTGCTTGCGGCAGCGTGATTAACTTAATGGCTGAGCCTAAATTGAATCATCACACGGAAATTAGCGGTGGCCTGATGGCTGTAGAATGTGGCGCGGAATTGTCTACATTTTTTAGCGCCCGAAGAAAAAGCGCGCCAAAAATAGTTAAAATTACACCATAAAAAAGCCGACATAAGGTCGGCTTTTTTAAACGGCAGTATCTCTAATTAGTCCACCCTGAATAACTATTAACCAATTGATTTAATTAGGTAATAGTTAAATATTAGTGGTGTAAATTTCCCAGAAATGTGATAATAACACTTTGATTTCTTGCAAATTTCAGAGTGTTTTATGGGCCCTAAACATCCA
>CAINWC010000270.1 GCA_903854305.1 uncultured Pseudomonadota bacterium
ATACGGCGACCACCGAGATCTACACAGGCGAAGACACTCTTTCCCTACACGACGCTCTCCGATCTGATTGTTAATGCCATCAACCTTTAGCCTAGAGACAATGCCTGCTTGTGACATTCCTGAAGGTTTCACTCGCTTGCTCTGGCGTAATCGGTAACTACAACAATCTCCTTCCCCCGCGGCGCTCTCATTAAATCAATCAGTATTATCTTGCCGATTGAGTCAAGGATAACCGCCTCGTTACGTGCTTGTTGCTTTAGTTTCATTGAGTCAACTTCATTTGTGTTGTTCATGCGCTTTAACATAGTAGGAAATTTTGCTCGCTGTTCTACGCTGTATCAATACGTACAACTACTTACTGTTAACCGTTTATAAATCATGTCATTTAATGAAATTTGCCGGTAGAGAAGGAAATCAAGCCGCAAAAAAAATTCTGAAAATATATCAGTGCTTGCACTGATATACGAAACCATCAGCTTCTTATAGGATAGCCTTAAATTAATCTGCGCCGATATTATGCGTGAGCTAATAATATCGTCTTAGATTGGCGTGTGTTTTTTATTAAATTGCTAGCTGGAGGATATATGTTCGATTTTGTAAAATCAGAAAATATGAAGCATTTTGAGAAATGCATCTCGGATATTAGCGGCAAAGAAGTCGCACCCATGAGCATGTCTGTTTACAACTGCTTGAAACTATTCAACCAAAGATATAGTGATATGCCAAGTTGGAAGAAATCTGTTAGCAATCAGGCTGAGTGGCTTACTTACTTAACCACTTTGGCTAGGGATAATTTGGACAAAGAAATGAATAGAGAACTACCATTGGGCACAAGCAATGGCGTTTATATGACTATATTTTTCTTCAAAGCCGTTGCAATGAACGAAGCGTTAATTAGCATCAATGCGATGTCAGACTACATAGAAAAATTCAATAGAATTGGTTATCAAATATCACAAGACTCAAATGATGCTTGTGGAATGCATGTTAAAGTTAAACCACAACCCCGTGCTGATCTGCGCACACTGCATTTTTGATAAGCTTATTTAAGCCACTATTTACGAATAAGAACACATAAATTATCCGACTGATGCCTTGATAATTTCAGCCAAACGTCTTACACCGGGACCAGCAAAGTCAGGATTAGCCAGTACTAGATATAGCGGAATCTCGCGCACACCGCCTTCTCTTAAACGTAGCGGACGGAGCAAGCCTGAACGCAGCTCTTCTCGAATATGTGCTTCAGGTAACCATGCAAAACCGAAGCCCATACTAACAGCTTCTATAGATGTCGCCACTTGGCTGACAGTCCATCGCTGATCCACCTCTACAAAAACTGCACGTCGATCACGCTTAACGCCGGAATCACGTACAACTAAGTGTCGATATGCCCGTAGGTCAGCAAAAGTTAAGGTGCGGCCTAAATGGTGTAGCGGATGATCTGCGTGAGCAACAGCCACGATTCTGATACGCGTCAGCAGATCGCCCAAAAAACCTGGGGGCGGCTGTGGTGAAATTGCAATATCCGCCTCACCCTTGAGGAGTGCATCAGCTGTTCCACCAATCACTGACTCAATCAATTCAATGCGGGTACGAGGGCTCTCCTGACCAAACTGATCCAAACAAGCCAACAATAAGTGAGATGGAAAGAGAATTTCAGCGGCAATATTAATGATAGCTTCCCAACCAGCAGAAAGTGCATGTGCAGCGCGCTCCAAATCGTTTGCCTCATTCACCAAGGCGAGTGCTCGCCGATAAAGCATTTGCCCTGTTGGCGTGAGCAATGCTTTACGCCCTTTTATCTCGAATGCTTTAACACCTAATAAAGATTCAACTTTCTGAATGGCATAAGTAACAGCCGATTGGCTCTTATGTAAAGCTTCTGCTGCTTGGGCATATCCCCCAGCATCAACAATGGTAATCAATGTACGCCATTGCTCTAAGGTAATATTAGGTGCCATGCTGATTAATACATCCAATTAACTGATAATTAATAGCAAATTATTATACTTTTCAATCTAATTTGCAAAGCGTTTAATGTTATTACTTTAATTTAGATACTAAGTTTCTGAAAAATCACATTTCACGTTTTTAAAATATTTTAAACGCTACTTTTTTACAGGAGTCACACCATGAAACGCTTCGCCTTTTTAGCCATTGCTGCATCTATTTCAACGGCAGCAATCGCTGCACCAGAAACCTATGTGATCGATGGCAATCATACTTTACCGCGCTTTTCTTACAGCCATTTTGGTTATTCAACGCAGCTAAGCCGCTTTGATAAAACTTCAGGAAAAATCGTGCTTGATCGTACCGCTAAAACCGGTTCAGTGGATGTCACCATCAGCACAACATCAGTCAATACTGGCATTCCATTATTTAACGAACATATTCAGGGAGAGGATTTCTTAAATACCGAAAAATTTCCAACCGCCACTTTCATATCGAATAAGGTTAACTTTGACGGCGACAAACCAAGCTCGATTGATGGCACACTTACTCTTAAAGGCATAAGCAAACCTATTACGCTTACGGTCACTTCGTTCATGTGCATGTCACATCCAATGCTGAAAAAAGATGCTTGTGGCGCCAATGCGACCGCCACAGTAAAACGTACGGACTTTAATATGGGAAAACATGCGCCTTACGTTGGCGATGAAGTCACCATCACTTTGCCTGTTGAAGCTATCAAACAATAAACAAGCAGTCGCAAAGTTATATAAGCCTAATCAATTCAGCCGTGGCTGCCGAACTGCTACCGCTGGATTTTGGAGTATGAAATGCAAATACGTAACCTAGAAAAAATTATCCAATCCATCCCAACTTCAGATGGTGGTGGTGTAAAACTACGCCGCAGCCTTGGACAATCCAGTACCTTACGTCTAGACCCATTTTTAATGCTTGACGAGTTTTCTTCAGACAATGCTGACGATTACATCGCAGGCTTTCCAGATCACCCACATCGCGGATTTGAAACGGTCACTTACATGCTTGATGGCCAAATGTTGCATCAAGATCATCTTGGCAATAAAGGCGAGTTAAAGAGTGGTGGCGCACAATGGATGACCGCAGGGCGCGGTATTATTCACTCCGAAATGCCCCAACAAGAAAGCGGACGCATGCGTGGTTTTCAGCTTTGGGTGAATCTACCGGCCAGTGAAAAAATGAAGCCCGCAGCCTATCGTGACATTCAACCTGAAGACATTCCTATGCTAACACTTAAGAATGGCACTACCGTGAAAGTCATCGCAGGTACAGCAGTGCTAGATGGCAACACGATACATGGACCGATTCAAGGCATTAGTACCGAACCCTTGTTTCTAGATGTGCATCTGCCAGCTGGAGAGACCTTTACACAAGTGGTGACTGATAGCCACCACGCATTTATTTACCCCTACGAAGGTCAGGCTGCGATTGGGCCGAAAGCTGACCAACGCTTGCTGGCGCCTCAATCAGCTGGGGTACTATCTGCTGGAGATTGTATTGAAGTTAATGCTAAAGAAACAGTAACAGCCTTTTTATTACTGGCAGCGCGTCCACTCAGAGAACCAGTGGTGCAATACGGCCCTTTTGTGATGAATACGCGCGATGAAATTGAACAAGCTATTGCAGATTACCAAAATGGTGAATTAGTTTGAGGGGGGATAACGAGAACCAAGCCGGTCAACGATACTAAAACTTACCGCAGCATTAAAATGTCCAGTCCTGCAAATTCATCTAAGTGCATCTTGCCAAGTAATCTCTACGCCTTGCTCATACTCTGCTGCCTGCAACTCATAAGCAATGCCGATACACGGTACAAAAGCCAACGTATCGTGCCAATAAATCAGTGGTAAGTATTCACGTTGCCACGGTGGAATATTGGCTTCTTGCAATAAGTGCTTAAGTGTTCTGGTAGGTCTTAGTGCATTAGGCTTAAAGCGCTCACCGCCATCGCGATTGGTGATTCTCAACTTACTCATGCCAAACTTAAGCGCTAAACCAGCACCAGCCACTTGCTTAAACTGTAACTTACCGCCGTTTGGCAGCGTCAACGCTGCCTCACCGCTCCATACTAAATCAAAAGCTTGCGGGCTTTGCACATCAAGCAAATAAGCTCTTTGCTGGAATCTCTTTAGGGTTAAATGCTGCGCTTGATTATTTAGGTTTAATTGGATATTAATGTTGGCATCGGCTTTGGCATTAAATAGTTGCTTGATGATTTCACTCAAATATTCGGCACTTGGCATGACTAGATTGTTTTTTGCAAACCACCAACGGAATACATTTTTAGCGCGAGTAAGCGGCAATGCCGCCAAGCCCTGCAAGCATAGACTGTTATTTAAGCGTAATTTTTCGGCATCAATTTCTGCCAGTGTATCTAACAAATCATTGGCTTCAGCTAGGTGTGATGCGCTTCTTGCAAGCACAGACTTAACCGCTTGATAACGTGCTTCCAAAACCGGCATCACTTCGTGGCGCACAAAATTTCGTTCATAGTGAGTGTCGCTATTGCTATCATCATCGCACCATTGGAGATGATGCTGCACTGCGTAATCTTGCAGCGCTTTGCGTGACACATCAAGCAAAGGCCGCAGCAAACGCCTAGTCTTATCAACCGCAGCCATACTTGCCAAACCCTTAACACCAGCGCCTCTGAATAATTGCAATAAAAGCGTTTCTGCTTGGTCGTCCTGATGATGCGCAGTAACAATAAAGTCGGGCAATATTTCAGCGGACGCCTCTGGTAAGGTACCGCTAAATAAAGCCTCATAGCGCAATTGCCTTGCCGCGGCTTCAATGCCTAACTTGGTATTTTTATCAATATTTACATGAACAATGTGCAAGGGTACATTCAATAATTCGCACTGCTTGGCGCAAAAATCAACCCAAGCATCTGCATGGGCACTTAGACCGTGATGCACATGCATCGCATGTAAATTAAATGGGATTGTCTGCCGAATGATAGCCAGCAGATGAAGTAATACACAAGAATCCAAACCACCACTTAAACCCAACAAAAGCTGTTGATTGGGTTTTAATTGGTCGCCTAAGAAAGTGTTAACTTGAAGAAGTAAGGGGTCTTGCATTTTAGCAATTGCAGCTAAATCAAGATTCAGCGAAGTTCTTTTTTGAACTTCGCTTTTTGACCGCTTACAATTTGGCTGGCTGTTTTTTTTCAACGACTTCTTTGAATTTTCCATAACCCATTAAGCGCTCGTAACGGCTAACCAGTAACACTTTAATAGACTTTGCTTTTAGTTTAGCAAGCTCTTCTTTAAGTGCTGTGCGTAATGTTTCCATCACCACCTCTGGTGAGCGATGTGAGCCGCCTAATGGTTCAGGAATGACACGATCGATTAAACCCATCGCTTTCAAGCGGTCAGCCGTGATTGCAAGCGACTCCGCAGCAACCGAGGCTTTATCTGCACTTTTATATAAAATTGAAGCACAGCCTTCAGGTGAAATAACCGAATAAGTACCATATTGCATCATCAGCAATTGATCCACTACGCCAAGCGCAAGCGCCCCGCCAGAGCCGCCCTCACCAATAATCACGCCGATAATTGGCGTTTTAAGTTCAGCCATTACATACAAATTGCGCGCAATCGCTTCTGATTGACCGCGCTCTTCAGCACCGATACCAGGATAAGCACCTGGCGTGTCAATCAAAGTAATAATAGGAATACCAAATTTTTCAGCTAGACGAAATAGTCGTAAAGCTTTGCGGTACCCTTCTGGGCGAGGCATACCAAAATTTCGATATTGGCGCTCTTTAACATCGCGGCCTTTTTGGTGGCCAATCACCATCACCGGCTGACCTTCAAACCTTGCTAAACCACCGACTATGGCAGGGTCATCAGAGTAAGCTCTATCGCCATGCAGCTCTTCAAAGTCCGTAAACATGCCTTGAATATAATCTAAGGTGTAAGGACGTTGCGGATGACGCGCCAACTGCGAAATTTGCCATGCACTTAAATTGCCATAAATATCTGCAGATAATTTTTGGTTTTTCTTTTCTAAAGCAGTTAATTCTTTAGATATATCCAAAGCATCATTGGCATCGTGCGCGGCTTGCAAACCTTCAATTTGGGTTTCAAGTTCTGCGATAGGTTGTTCAAAATCTAGGTAACTTATTTTCATGTGCTTAACTCAATAATCAAAACTTATGTCTTAAAATATTCTAATTCCACAGCGCATTCAAGTTAAGACAAGGCGAAGGGTCGCAGACAGTACAACAAGTACGGCAAGACCTGACAACGCAGTATTAATTTGAATGCGCTGTGGAATATTCAATTATATAGGATTTTTACGTTACTTTGACTCAACCACTCAGTTAAGCCTGCAATCAGCGCATCGTGCAAGTCTACGCGCCAGTCGTTGCCCAGCATCAATTCCACTTTACTGGTCTTATTATGGTATTCAACTTTAACCGCGCAACCACGTGATTCATCTGATGCGCTTTTACAATAAGGCTTTAACAATGACTTTAATTTAACGGCGTCTGCCTGTCCATTACATGAAATCTTTAAAAAACTGGCTTTACTGTTTCGCAAGCCAGATAAATCATGTAATTTTCTAGCATTGACTCGAATACCACCTGAGAACTCATCGTTGCTTACGCGGCCCTCTACAATAATCAATTGATCATCTTTTAATAAAGATTGATATTGATTAAGTAAGTCGCTGCCAACTACCACTTCAATACGTGTCGTGCCGTCATCCAAACCTACAATGGCCATTTTTCCACGCGCTGTCATGCGATTACGCACGCCAGACACAATACCGGCGATTAATTGCGACTGCTCTTTAGGCGCTAGATTGGCTAAGGTAGTCGAAACAAACTGACTGAGATCTTTTTGATATGCCCAATAAGGATGCCCACTAAAATAAAAACCAAGCGCGGCTTTTTCTTCTTGCAAACGCTGCTGCTCAGTCCAACTAGGTACAGTTGGTAAAATATTAGCCGCTTTATCAGCAATTTCGCCAAACAAACTGTTTTGATTACTATTGGCACTATTTTGCTCTGCTGCCGCCATGGCCATGGCTACGCCAGCTAATAAAGCATTACGACTGGGGTTTACATTATCGGATGAAAGCTTATCAAAAGCACCTGCACGGATTAGTGACTCCACCACCCTACGGTTTACTTTGCGTAAATCCAAGCGATTACAAAAATCGAACAAATCGGTAAAAGGACCATCTTGTCGGCGTGCTTGTAAAATCACCTCAATGGCAGCCATACCTGTACCTTTTACCGCACCTAAGCCGTACAATATTTGCTTGCGACTGGTAGGTGTAAATTTAAAATCACTGTGATTCACATCTGGTGGCAACACTTCAATTTGATTCGGCGCACAATCATCATAAAAAATATGTACGCTGTCAGTGTTATTCATATCTGCAGACATCGTAGAGGCCAAAAATGCCGCTGGGTAATGGGCTTTTAAATAAGCCGTTTGGTACGCCACTAGTGCGTAGGCAGCAGCATGTGATTTATTAAAACCATAGCCGGCAAACTTTTCCAACAGATCGAACAACTCCGTGGCTTGGCGCTCAGTCATGTTGTTTTTTACAGCACCTTCAGTGAAGGTTTTACGCTGATCATCCATCTCTTCTTTTTTCTTTTTACCCATGGCGCGACGTAACAAATCTGCGCCGCCCAAGCTATAGCCTGCCACCACTTGCGCAATCTGCATCACCTGCTCTTGATATACGGCAATGCCGTAAGTCTCTTTTAGAATCGGTTCAGTCAGCGGATGCGGGTATTCCACGCGTTGTTTACCATGTTTGCGGCGACAAAAGTCTGGAATCAAATCCATCGGGCCTGGACGATACAGCGCAACCAAAGCAATAATATCTTCGAAGCAATCCGGCATCGCTTGTTTAAGCATGTCTTTCATGCCGCGTGACTCTAGCTGAAACACCGCAGTGGTATTGGCTGTTTTTAGTAGTTGAAAAGTGGCTTTATCATTTAGCGGTAACGTGGCAAAAGATAAAGGTGGCAGACCTTCAGACGCACGTTGTTTATTCGCATTCACCAAAGCTAATTCTAAAATGGTGAGTGTGCGCAGACCCAAAAAGTCAAACTTCACTAGACCAACAGCTTCAACGTCATCCTTATCATACTGGCTGACCAAACTTGCGCCATCGGCTTGGCAATAGACAGGTGAAAAATCTGAGATTTTACTTGGTGAAATAAGTACACCACCGGCATGCATCCCCACATTACGCACCAAGCCTTCTAAGCGCAAGGCTAACTCTAACAACTCACGTAACTCTTCTTCGTTCTCACGACGCTCAGCTAATTGCGGCTCTTTCACCAAAGCATCAGTTAAGGTAATGCCAAGCTCCATGGGAATGAGTTTGCTAATACCATCTACAAAGTGGAAAGGTAAGTCTAATACGCGACCTACATCACGAATCACCGCTTTTGCCGCCATGGTACCGAAAGTAGCAATCTGTGAAACGGCATCTAATCCGTATTTCTGTTTCACGTAATCAATGACGCGATCTCGCCCTTCTTGGCAAAAGTCAATATCAAAGTCGGGCATAGAAACGCGGTCTGGATTCAGAAATCGCTCAAACAACAGGTTATATTCCAGTGGGTCTAAATCGGTAATACCCAAACTGTAAGCGACCACGGAACCTGCACCAGATCCACGACCCGGCCCAACGGGCACACCATTATTTTTAGCCCAATTAATGAAGTCCGCCACAATTAAAAAGTAGCCGGCAAAGCCCATTTGATTGATGACATTGGTTTCAAAATCTAATCGTGCATCATAAGTGGCCTGCTTCGTAGTACGTAAATTTTCATCCGGATACAATACCACCAATCGTTTTGCTAAGCCTGCACGCGCTTCAGCAATGAGATACTCATTCAAACTTTCATTATTCGGTGTTGGGAAGTTAGGTAAATAATTTTTGCCTAGGACTAACGATAAGTTGCATCGTTTAGCGATTTCAACACTATTGGTCAGGGCTTCAGGCATGTCAGCAAACAAAGTCGCCATTTCAGCCTGTGTTTTGAAATATTGCTCAACGGTAAAGTTCTTAGGGCGGCGCGTATCTGCCAGTATATAGCCTTCTGAAATACAGGTACGTGCCTCGTGCGCTCTAAAATCATCCGGCGTCATAAACTGTATTGGATGCGTCGCAACCATGGGCAAATTCAGTGTATTTGCAATACTGCGTGCAAGGTGAATATAGTTTTCTTGCTGTGATTTTTGCTGAGTATTTTCAGTAGTGCTTACTATGCGTTGCACTTCTAAATAATAGCGATCTGGAAATAGACTTTGCCAGCCAGCAGCAAGCTTACTAGCAAGCTCAGCATTATCCTGCAAGCAAGCTTGGCCAACATCACCCGCCTGAGCGCCAGACAACAAAATCAAACCTTCTGTGCCACATTCTACAAACCATTCGCGCTTAAATTCAGCTCTACCGCGATACTGATTAGTTAAGAACGCACGGCTTAATAATTGACATAACAGCAAATAACCCGCTTGCGACTGGCATAAGAGCAAAAGGCGTGAGGGTTGATCGCGATTTTCAGTGTTTTCCAACCAAATATCACAGCCAATAATAGGTTTGATACCCTTACCACGCGCGGCTTTGTAGAACTTGATTGCACCGAATAGATTACTTAAATCAGTGAGTGCCAGTGCCGGAATTTTATCTGCCACCGCCTGTTTTACATAGTCATCAATACGCACAATGCCATCCACAATGGAATACTCACTGTGGCAACGCAAATGCACAAATGTAGGGGTGTTTAAGGGGGATAAATTGGTTTGCAACATAAGGCAAATTTTACCTTATTGGCGTTACTTTTGAGCGTAAATCTTAGTTGTAAATCTCACTTAAAGTTAGCAATACCCACATCATTGCTATTGACAATGACGCAGGTATTTTAATTAGGTATATTTAATTAACTATGTACCAG
>CAINWC010000271.1 GCA_903854305.1 uncultured Pseudomonadota bacterium
AACAAGTAGTCGTACTCCGCGTGAAGAGCGAATTATTGCGGGTTTTGAAGAAATTGAGCGCTTTGTAGAAGTGCATGGGAGATTGCCACTGCACGGTGAGGATAAAGTCGGATTAAATCTAGATTTGTTGAGCGTATAGTTCGTGGCATTTTGCATTCACTCTAATGGAGTGCTGTCTTGAGTTTTTTCAGCGCCATCATTATTTTTTCTTTTTAATGGTGGCGTGATTCCTAAATAGGTTGTAAATCCATACGAAGCAAGGCCTAGTAATGCTAAAACGGCATATTTTGCAGGAAAATCAATTAGAAATTTATGACAGCCTTCGCAATCATCAAATAATTGAATACGTAGAGCTGTCATAAGATTTTGAATAAAATCAAAACTTACAACCCAAGGTTCTGAAATCATTAAAACTAGTAAAATTAACAAGCCAGAAGCCAAGATAGTAGCAATTCCAAACTTTTCAAAATCCTTCATAAATCCCTCTTTTCTATATTTTTTAACCACGCTCCAAAGAAAAATTGAGATTATTAAAAACACAACCCCAAGAAAAATCTGGTTTTTATGTTTAACCTCAGCTTGTAAGATTTGGGTGCGCATCTCTTCGGCAGCCTCTTCTGCTTTTTGGGCTGATTCTTCTTGCTCTTGTGCCGCTTGCTCTGCTCGTTCAGTTAGCTCTTGTTGTTTTTCAGCAGCTTCATCTGCTTCGTTCAGCATACGCAAGCGTTCGGTTTCTGCGCGTAATCGTTCAAGCTCAACATTGCCTCTTTGAAATTCAGCTTGAGACCTTAGCCGTTCATTTTCTAGCTGTTGCCACTCAAGACGTGATTTTTCAATTCGTTGTTGTGATTCATGATTTTGCATTTCCATTCGCCGAAGCAAGTCATCCGTACTTTCTTCGGCGTGAGAGATTGCTGAGAAATGCAAAGTAATAGCTAACAAACCCAGAAATGCAAATCTATTCATTAGCAACCTTTCTTGGTAATGCCCAACGCTTCACATCACAGGCAGCAAAAAGCATAGCGACGAAGGAGCGGCGCTTTTTGCTGTCCGAGTGCATGTGATTGTTATACACTTTTATCAACCAAAAATACACTAAATAGTAACAGTAGCACAGGTCACCAAGAAGTGCCCAATTTAATGACATTGGCAATGCGGGTTGTTTTTAAAATGTAAGTCGGGTCGATGGCCGTCAGTGACACGTTGATGCTGACAGGCAGCTAAGGGGACAGGCTGTGTAAAAACGCAAAATAAAGTATGGTCTGTAAAATATGAACACAATTCCATTGATTAAATCACGACATGCTTTCAGCATCTAAAATGAGTAACAATGGATTTAAACAAACGGTTTTTTTGATATGGTTCAACAAACCAAATTAAAACTGACTTAATGATTGTAGATTTGATCCAGCAGGCGCGGTAGATAACCCTTTATCCGCTCTGCATCGCGTGCATTAATGGTTGGATACCTAATATCTTAATCACTCGCTTCAGATTATAAGCCAGCACATGTAAACTCATTTCAGTGCTGACTTTCTCTAGGGATCTTGTCTGGAAATGCGTAGCTCCCATCCATGATTTGATCGTGCCAAAAGGATGTTCCACGGTTTGTTTACGAAGTAACATCGCATCAGGCTTTGCCTTCATGCGTAATTGCATGGCATCCAGAACTTCTTCGTGCTCCCAGCGCTTAATACGCCGTTCAGTGCTATGTGTGCACTTGGCTTTTAATGCGCAATGTTTGCAAGCTGAACTCCAGTAGGTATGCTGCAACTTACCTTGTTCAATTGAGGTGAAGCGTTTAATCAGCGATTGTCCTGCATGACATCGGTATTCATCTTGATCAGCCATATAGATGAAATCTTGCTTGTCGAATAATCCTTCTGCACGATTGTTAGAAGTCAGCGGCTTAGGGACGAGTGCAACAATGCCAGCTTGATCACAGGCAAGGATCTCTTCTCCTTTAAAATAACCCCGATCTGCTAATGCAGTTAAATCCTCGGTGCCCATGGCCTCTTGCGCTTGTTTAGCCATTGCTGATAGTTGTCCGCGGTCACTGGCGATATTCGTCACTTCGTGTGCCACAATCAAATGATGTTGTATATCAACAGCAGATTGAACGTTATACGCCACCATGCCGCTACCGCTCTTACTGGTTGCCATAAAGCGTGCATCAGGGTCGGTGAGTACGATCTGCTTGTCTGGCGATATTTGAATTTGCTCTTCTAAGGCTTGCAGGGCTTGCATCTGTTTCTTTAGCTCGGCAATTCTGTCCTGGAGTCGAAGCACTTTATGATTGGTATGGGTAGATTCATGCTTGTCTGCCATATCAAGGTCCAAGAGGTATTGATTGATATTCTCCTCAATCTGTTTCATCCGAAATTTGATCTTGGCTTGTGTAAAGCAGTTATCTCGACTGTTAACTGCTTTGAATTTGCTTCCATCGACAGCCACAATGGCTTCAGAAAACAAATTCATACGGCGACATAGCTCAATAAATTGTTTGCATACACTACGGATTGCTTTGCCATTATCCTTACGGAAATTAGCGATGGTTTTGAAATCTGGCGCTAGACGGTTAGTGAGCCACATTAATTCGACATTACGCTGTGTTTCACGTTCAAGACGGCGACTGGATTGAATGCGATTAAGGTAGCCGTAGATGTATATCTTTAAGAGAATGCAGGGGTGATAACTCGGTCTGCCAGTGACCGCAGGGTTAACACCTTCAAATCCCAGCTTACCAAGATTCAGCTCATCGACAAAAACATCGACAACGCGTACCGGATTAGTATCAGTAATATAATCGTCTAAGCAATCAGGTAATAATATTGCTTGTGTTCGGTGTTCGCCTTCTATGAATCGCTTCATTTAGCCTCCCAACTTACGCATTGCAGTTAGGGATAATTATACTAAATTTAGGTGTTTTTACACAGTCTGGGGATGTTTCAGCCGACCAGCCTTAATTGGCGTATGACTTGTTATGGTTTGAAGTGTTAAAAACTGATTGTCATAAAGCTGCCATTCACAGACTTGCGCTCAAGAACCGTTGCCGGCAGACCCTTACCTGATTTTTGTATGACTGCAGAGGGTCGTTTTTTGCCCTTTGACCTCTTAATTAGCTTACCAGAAAGAAAGCTGCCATTCAAAAATATGCATAGCTGTAACTAATGGTCAGTGCCTATGAGAATCACTGGTCAGTTCGAATAATTGTGCTGGTCAATCATGATGAGAATCAATGGTCAGTTGATATGAGAATATGCAGGAGTACCTATGCAAACTGGTACTTTTACGAAAATCATGTCAATGAGCAGTCAGTGGACTTTATTTGCTAACATAAGAGATTTAAAATTATTTAAAATAATAGAATCTGCTTCTTGATTATCTACATTCCATACTGAGGCCAACAGAGGATAGACTTTTACAGAATCCCAAGGCATCAGCCTTTGCCCCTTAAACGTTCCAAAAGGCCCGTCTGTTTCACTTAGAACTCTATTTCCGGGTATTTTAGATGCAATAGCAAATCCTTTCTTAGAGCTCATCATAGATGGACCTAATGAGAACGGCAGCACCTTGTTTAGAAATTCCACACTACGTACTTGGCTGAACATCATAAATGTACTTCTGGAAACCCATAAAAATATGTCTAATTTCAGCGGTGTTGCCAAGCGTCTCGGTTGCATCATGAATAGATTGATACTTTAGCTCTAACAGCCCCCTTAGCTTATCTTGGCTCAATTCATCAACACCTTGTTTTACATATTGCGTTAAAACAAAGTCCAGAAAAGCTTGCTGCTTATCTCCAAAGTGCTCATGCACTTTATTTTTAGCCACATTAGCACGCTCAACGCGGCTTAGTGGCTGTAATGCAAAAGCTATATGTGCAAGCACATCAAATAAATCGCTATTTTCAGCATCTATAATGTTTTGCATCTCAGCTAATACAGATCGGCCAAAGCCTTTATCACTTAAGCCTTCTAGCAATTTTTTACGAGTTTCTGGATTACTCCAGATTTCGCGCAATTTATCTTCATCTTTAAAAAATTCAGGCAATACACCAAATAAAGTTTCTAAAAACTGTGCTGCAGACATAGGCTTACCATCTGCGCCCCAAAAGCTGGTCGCCATCATGTGTTGAATCTGGCGTGTTTTTCCATCGGAGAGTTTGATTAGAATTTTTTCTGGACGTGGCTCAACGATATAAGGGGGTGCTGGTGGTTGTTCAACACGTAAGCCGCCATCAATTTTTTTTGCACCATCATCATTTGGTTCAATAGGCTCAGGTTCGCCATCCCATTCAGGGTCGCTAAAATGATGATGCGCTTTTACAAAATCATAAATAGTGAAGTAATCTTTGCCGTCATAAAGCCGTGTACCGCGCCCTATAATCTGCTTAAATTCAATCATGCTATTCACTTGTCGCAAAAGTACGATGTTGCGCACATTACGCGCGTCCACCCCTGTTGAAAGCTTTTGTGAAGTAGTTAGTATCGTTGGGATACTATTATCATTGTCTTGGAATTTCTTTAAATATAGGTCACCCAATGCCCCATCAGCTGCAGTCACACGAACGCAGTAATCAGGGTCGTTACTAGTTTTCATTTGATTAATAAAGTCACGTACTTCCAGTGCATGCTCCTGCGTAGCACAGAAGACCAAAGTCTTTTCGCGCTGATTAATCAGCTCCATGAATAGATTTACGCGATACGCCTCGCGCGCTGGAATTTTGATAACGCGATTAAAGTCACCTTCGGTATATAACTTGCCAGGCTCAACGTCACCCTGCACCACCACTCCATCACCAGGCGCATAGATATACTCATCTAAGGTTGTGGCTATTTGCTTCACTTTGAATGGCGTTAAAAAGCCATCGTTGATACCTTCTTTGAGCGAGTACACATACACTGGCTCACCAAAGTAAGCATAGGTATCAACATTGTCTTTACGCTTAGGCGTAGCGGTTAAACCTAGCTGCACAGCAGGTGAAAAATACTCAAGAATGCCACGCCAGTTACCTTCGTCATTCGCACCGCCACGATGGCACTCATCAATAATAATGAAGTCAAAGAAGTCTGCGGGGTATTCACCAAAATTAGGCGCAGGGCTACCCTCTGCATCAGTGCCACTCATAAAGGTTTGAAAGATAGTGAAAAAGATACTACCATTTTTAGGCACTTTGCCTTTTTTGCTAATTTCGTCAGGAGCGATGCGCACTAGCGCATCTTCTGGAAACGCCGAAAATGCGTTATACGCTTGATCAGCCAATATATTACGGTCAGCTAAAAATAACACACGTGGTCTGCGCTGCTTTTCTTTATCCAGCTCACGGCTTAAATTCCAACGGCTGTAAAACAGCTTCCAGGCTAATTGAAACGCAATAAAGGTTTTGCCAGTGCCCGTCGCAAGCGTCAATAAAATACGATTCTGGTTATTTGCTATCGCCTCCAATACCGCTTCAATAGCGTTGTGTTGATAATAGCGTGCGCCCCATGTGCCGCCTTTATCTTCAAAAGGCACTTCTGCAAAGCGGTCACGCCATGCGTTTTGTTCTGAGAATGTCAAGTTCCACAACTCTTCTGGCGTTGGGTAGCTGGCAACATCGCTCTCTTTGCCCGTTTGCATATCAATGCAATAAATTAACTGCCCGTTAGTGGAATAAGCAAAACGGCTATTGAGCTTTTTAGCATAGGTTTTAGCCTGCGCTACGCCTTCGGTATGCGGCTTAGCCCATGCTTTGGCCTCAATAATGGCAAGTTTGTGATTGCGGTACACCAATACATAATCTGCAATCTCTTGCTTGCTGCGCTTGCCGCCACCCTGCAAACGCCCTAGAGTGATGTGCTCTCTACGGACATGGCTGCCATCCACGACTCCCCAGCCTGCGGCCTTGAGGGCTGGATCTATGTGTTCTGCACGGGTTTCAGCTTCATTCATTTTTCATAATCACATAAATTTTATATGTCGATATTTTTCGATTTCATTAACATATCCATCATCATCAACTCTCTGAACAACTTTATTCTAACGCTGCCTGCTTTCTAATCGCCTCGCGTTTTGCCTTAAAGCACTTAACCAATTGATTTTAAAAGTTAATGGAAACTATATCTCTAATATTCTAGTTTGCATTAAAACAAACACTATAGTCTTTTTATTAACGCTATCAATGGCATAAGTAGATTTGCTTTAAAGCACTTAACTTAATGATTTTAATATACTTATACTGATAATTCTTTCAAACCTTGGTTTGCATTAAAGCACTATTCAAGCCCAAAAAGGTAAGTAACGCGCGTACCTAGTCGATTTTGTTTCTGCGCCATCATCTTTAATGAGTCCAGCCTCTTTAGTTGCACCCATAATGAGTGAAATTGTGGCCGCTTTACTTTCAGCAACGCCAAAACGCTCTCTTAATGTTTGGTTAGACATACGTTCATTACTTACGTATTGTAAGCAGCAATGTTGGTAGCAAGCCCGTATGCGGTCATCCTTGCTCATAGAAGCAAAATCTTGGTGGGCGAATAAAATGGCTATAGTCCGCATTTCACCTACTCTAAACGCAGGGGCTGGTAGTTGATAAACCTCAGCGGCACTCACCACCTTATCAACGCCACTGCCTTTTTCTTCACAAATACCCAGCCTGCGCATCAACTCAGCCAATTTCTCGTTACAAGATCGATATTCATCAATAAAACGATCAACGCTAATTGGTGGAAGGCCTGGGTTCAATATTTCAACGCGGTCATCAAACATTTCAATCATCACAGCTGATCCAGAAGTGGAAAAATCCTGATGAATAAGCGCATTTGCAATCAATTCTCGCAATGCCTGTTTAGGAAACATTTTGACTTCTTCCCTTACCGCTTGCTCAATAAACTTGTTTTGCGGTGCAGCCGAATGCACAAAATCTACAAGGCTTTCAAAGCCCACTGCATAGCCACGGTTACCTGGCTTATCTTCACGTGTTTTTAGTTTATTTTTTCCATCGTAAATGACAACACGTGGCGCTTTTCTGGCTAAACTGGTAGAAAAAGCATCCAACTTCTTAGCAAGCAAAATCGCAGCTAGGTTAGTAATTTGCCAGCCTGCCGCTTTAGTAATAATTAAGCCTTCGCCTTTAAGCTTATCTAAAACCGCATCACGATTCGTAGGGTAAGGCAGCTTTAACAAATCAAAAAACATTTGCGTATCAAGCAAAGCAATCACTTCTTCAGCGCTTGCATTGGTTTTTGCTATTTGAGTAAACCAGTCTGGCTGACTTTCAGCAAAAATGCGCTTCAGCTTATCAGGAGTCATGGGGACTAAATCTTCCCCTGCACGCATTAAATAAGCGCCTTCATAAGCAACTGGGTGACCTAACGGCCTAGCTGGAACCTCAAATACCAACACACGACCATCGGCATGTTCAATTTCAACGACTTCAACTCTAAAATGCAATTTCTCAACGATATAAGCCTTAATTTTGTTGAGTTCAGCGGTGGTGGTAAAAGCTTGTGTGCCGACTACTTTTCTAGGCGCTTTATCTGATACCCCGAGCACCAAATATCCGCCACCTTCATTAGCAAGTGCCACGCAATATTTCAGCAGCTTTATCGTGTCATATTGCTGCTTAGCTTCTTTAAACTCCAACTGTTCAGTTTCTGCTGGAGTAGTCAGCCAACGCTCAAGTGTCTGTAAAGTAATCATAACTAAAGTTTACCTCAAAGCTCGCCAGCAAACGCCTGCTGTAATAGGGATTTTTTCAGTTCATCCAGCAAGGCTATTTTGCGCTTGTAAAGGGCTTCTAGGCGTTGGGTCTCTATTTCAAGTGCGTCCATTTTCACTACGACAGCTTCTTGCTCACTTAATGATGGGACTGAGATTGGATAGCCTTTCAGCTTTTTACCATTGATGTTGGCTTGGTTAACGCTTGAGATAGCGACAGTCTTTCCATACTCCAGTGCTATTTGACTGTTAAGAAAATAATTTAAATAATCTGCATTAATTAAGTCTTCTTTTCTGTGAATTCTTATTAAATATCCAGCGAATATAGCTGGCGATTCACTTTTGTAGATAGCTGTCTTACCTACCAGTTCGGGGCTGTTTGTTCGATTAAACAAGACATCATTATGTTTTAATAAATATTTTTCAATCTCATTGTCATTGTCTGTGTAAACAAGTTTATCCCAGTCAAATCGACGATTCTGAACATTACCCATCCGTAAAACAGGAATTTTACCTTTCTCTTTGGATTTTGCAGACGTACCGTACTCGACCTTATCGCAGACTGCACCAATTGTTGTCACCACCCATCCCTCACCTCGCTGAGTGAATACCGATTGCAGGTGGCTTTCAAACAAGGCGCGGGCGTTTTGCAGGTTCTTTTCTGCGTTGGCGCGCGCCTTGGCGATGTAGTCAAACGCTTCGTCGAGAATACCAACGATACGTTGTTGTTCAGCTCGAACTGGAAATGGAATAGAGACTTCTTTTAACTTTGAGCCAGAAAGCTCTTTAAATGTCGCACCACTACCCAAGTCATTTAGTAAATCTACATTAGCTTGCAAGTAATAAAATAAATACTTGTACGCTAAACTTTCACTTGGTACCAAGCCTTTGCAACCTTGATTGGTCGCCATTGGCTTTGTGTTGATGACCAAATGACCAATTGGCGCCCTCGAAGAAAGAATAACTGAGTTTGGTGGAAGCAATCTTGCTGAACTATCTCTTAAGCCCTGTGATGTAATTTTTCGTGCAGTATTATCAGCATACGGGCTTAATCTTTTACCCATTTCAGCTGGCGTTATCCAAAGGTGTTCGTCACCCCAATATTCTGTAACGCCTGTTTTTGGCGTGCCTCCATTTACGACATCACAGACTTCGCCAAGTGGTTTAACTTGCCAACCAGCCCTCATAGCAAAGCCCTAATACCAATCAACACTTCTGCGCTTTTCGCATCCAACGCCGCAATTTCTTCCATAATGACTTGCGGACTACGGTGTGTGACTTCTTCATTGCCATTGGGGTTTTTTACAGATAAATCAAAAAAGGTTTGGTCTATGCTTGTAGCTTCTACACTCCAGCTTTTGGTTGAATCAGCCAAGGTCTTTTGCAACGTAATAAACTCCGCTAAATCCGCATCGTTCAGCGGATTGGTTTTACCCATATTACGACCAGCTTCAAGCTGGTAATACCAAACTTTTCTAGTAGGTGCACCTTTTTCAAAAAACAGCACCACGGTTTTTACGCCTGCACCTTGAAACGTGCCGCCTGGCATATCTAGCACAGTATATAAATTGCAACTTTCTAGTAGTTGTTTACGTAAGCTCACCGAGGCGTTATCGGTATTGCTCAAAAAGGTATTTTTAATTACCACGGCAGCGCGGCCACCAGCTTTAAGGCTTTTGATAAAGTGTTGTAAAAACAAAAACGCGGTTTCGCCCGTTTTAATGGGGAAATTTTGCTGCACTTCTGCACGCTCTTTACCACCAAACGGCGGGTTGGCGAGTATCACGTCATAGCGGTCTTTTTCTTGAATGTCGCTAATGTTTTCTGCCAGCGTGTTGGTGTGGATGATGTTGGGCGCTTCTATGCCATGCAGAATCATGTTCATGATGGCAATTACATAGGCGAGGCTCTTTTTCTCTTTACCGTAAAAAGTGCTGGTTTGCAGCGTGGCTAAGTCGCTTGTAGATAAATTGGGCTGACTACGCAGATAATCAAACGCCTCGCATAAAAACCCTGCGCTGCCAACTGCCCCGTCATAAATAGTCTCACCAATTTTTGGATTGGTAACTTGTATCATGGCGCGAATCAAAGGGCGCGGCGTGTAATACTCACCGCCGTTACGGCCAGCATTGCCCATGTTTTTAATTTTGGCTTCGTACAAGTGCGATAACTCGTGCTTTTCCGCTTGGGTGTTGAAGCGCAATTCATCAATACGCTCAATCACTTCGCGCAGGTTGTAGCCGCTTTGAAGTTTATTGTTAATCTCCCCAAAAATCTCACCGATTTTGTATTCAATGGTGTTGGGGCCAGTAGCGCGCTGCTTAAAGCCTTTAAGGTAAGGAAATAGCTTCAGGTTTACAAAGTCTTTGAGGTCGTCGCCTGTTAAGGCGTTGTTGTGGTCAAACTTGCCATCGGCTGTTTTAGGCGCTGCCCATGTCGGCCAACGGTAAGCCTCATCGACAATAAAGTTATAAGTTTTATCTTCTAACTCAGCAGCTAACAATTTGGTTTGCTCTAACGCATCAAGGTATTTTAGAAACAAAATCCAAGAGGTTTGCTCGGTGTAATCAAGCTCGCTGGTGCTGCCTGCATCTTTATGCAGAATATCGTCGATATTTTTGAAGGTTTGCTCAAACATGAGTGGTGATGCCTTTATATTTTTTATAGTTTTAGGGCTCGTAATATTAAAACTAGGTTTATTTAAACTAGCGCTAGTTTAAATGGTTTTGTTTTGATATGGCGAAAGCAATATCAAAACAATTTTAAAATTAAACGGGAGCGTATAAAAGGTTCTCGATAATAGTTTTGATTCATGTTGCGTTTTCAACTTTGGGTCTCGGGGCATAGCCCTGAGTTGACTGCGACGGGCGCGAAGCGACCTAAGTTGGCGAAACTCTGGATTACTGCGTAGCCGTACATCCAGCATCCTGCCCAGCACTATGATGAAAACTATGTGGTAAATATGCGATAGTTTTGTGGTGAATCTGTGGCAAATTCAGCACGAGTAATCGATAAACATAATTGTAATTCTAAGTAAATTCAGGGTAAGTTTTATACAATCATTTCATGAAAATAAGGTAAGTGTGT
>CAINWC010000272.1 GCA_903854305.1 uncultured Pseudomonadota bacterium
CTAACAAGTTGATAAAATATCATCAACTTGCCCTTCCACAAAATCGGGTCTAACTCAACTTGTGGATATTACCGAAGTTAAGTTATTGGAAGAGGCGCAACGCCAAGGCGAGATTAAATTGCAAGCCATGCTTGATGCCATTCCAGACTTGTTGTTTGAGGTTGGGCTTAACGGTAGAGTTTATGCTTTTCACTCACCGCGTATCAATTTATTGATTGAGCCCGCAGAGAACTTCATCGGAAAATTGATCTCAGAATTTTTACCTGCTGAGGCTGCCGCTGTTTGTATGGCGGCTCTGCAAGAAGCCAATACGCATAATTACTCTAGCGGTAAACAGTATGAGCTCACTTTAGCGCAAGGGGTGATTTGGTTCGAGCTTTCAGTGGCCCGTAAAGAATCGCTGTTGGGTGAAGAGCCTCGTTTTGTGATGCTGGCACGCGACATTACCGAACGTAAGCAAGCTGACTTTAAGCTGATTGAAAGCGAGTCACATCTGCGCGCGATTGTAGAGAACGAGCCAGAATGTATCAAAATCGTTGATGCACGAGGTCGATTAACGCAGATGAACCCAGCCGGGCTGGCGATGCTGGAAGCGGATACGCTTGAACAGGTAACGGGGCGACCACTACTTGATTTTGTTATGCCTAAATATCACCCCGCTTTTATCGATGCGCATACGCGAGTGCTGGCGGGTGAGTCTGCACAAATAGAGTTTGAAGTGATTGGCCTTAAAGGCACGCATCGCTGGTTAGAAACACATGCTGTACCTATGCTGCAACAAGGCAAAAATGTGTTATTGGGCGTAACCCAAGATATTACCGAACGTAAGCAAACCGCTCAACGCCTAGCAGTGCTGCTAGCAGAACAAACGGCTGTGCTGGAAAATCGTTTGGTTGGTTTCGCCATCGTACGCGATAGGAAAATATCATGGACTAATCTTGCTTTTGAGATCATGCATGGCTACGATAAACAAGAGTTGATTGGCATGCCCACGCGACAGTTATACGTAAATGATGAAGACTATGCTGTGGTTGGTGCAGCTTATGCGGGTATCGAAGATCAGGGTGTTGTGCGACTCCAGAACGAGTTTTTACGTAAAGATGGTCAACACATTTGGTTAAATATGGGCGGTGCAACGCTGAATAAGGCCACTGGGGAATCGCTTTGGGTGTTTGTAGACGTCAGTGAGCTTAAACAAGCTGAGGTCGCGCTTGCGGAGTCGCACCATTTCCTTCAAACCATTATTGATACTGCGCCTATGCGTATTTTTTGGAAAGATAAAGATTTAAGGTATCTGGGTTGCAATCCAGCTTTTGCCAAAGATGCTGGGTTGGCCTCTGCGCAAGAGATCATCGGTAAAGATGATTATGCAATGGGATGGGCAGCGCAAGCCGATTTATACCGTGCCGATGATTTTTCTGTGATGAAGTCTGGTGTCGCTAAACTTTTCTATGATGAACCGCAGACGACCCCAGCCGGCAAAATGATTTGGCTTCGTACAGCCAAAGTGCCACTTAAAAATCAGCACAATGAGACATTTGGATTATTGGGAATCTACGAAGAGATTACCGAACGCAAGCTTGCAGAAAACGACCTTCGTATTGCCGCTACCGCTTTTGAATCTCAAGAGGGCATGTTAGTGACCGATGCGAAGAGTATCATTCTTCGGGTAAATCGAGCCTTTACGCAGGTGACTGGTTATAGCGCAGAAGAGGCCATCGGGCAGACACCCCATCTACTGAGTTCGGGTCACCATGATGCTGATTTTTACATGACCATGTGGGCGAGCATTAATAATACTGGCGCATGGGAAGGTGAAATTTGGAATCGCCGCAAAAATGGCGAGGTGTATCCAGAACATCTCATTATCACTGCGGTAAAAGATCAAGCTGGCGTGGTGACTAACTACGTCGCTACGTTAACCGATATCACGCTAAATAAGGCCGCAGCAGAGGAGATTCATCACCTGGCATTCTATGATGCGCTCACTCGCTTGCCTAATCGACGTCTGTTGTTAGACAGGCTCAACCAAGCGTTGGCTGCCAGTGCCCGTAGCGGTAAAGAAGGCGCGGTACTGTTCCTTGATCTAGACCATTTTAAAACGCTTAACGATACCCTTGGCCACGATGTTGGCGATGCTTTGCTGCAGCAGGTCGCAGAGCGCCTAACGGCTTGCGTGCGCGAAGGTGATACCGTTGCGCGTTTAGGTGGCGATGAATATGTGATTATGCTGGAAGATTTAAGTGAGCATGACATGGAAGCTGCGGCGCAAGCGGAAGTGATCGGTAAAAAAATCCTGACCACGCTCAATCAGCCCTATCACCTCGGCACGCATGAACACCATAGCACGCCTAGTATTGGTATTACCTTGTTTAATGATCACAAATCTGGAATAGAAGAGCTGCTAAAACAAGCGGATATCGCGATGTATCAGGCTAAAAAATCAGGCCGCAACACGCTCAGATTTTTTGATCCAGAAATGCAGAATGCAATTCTTGTGCGCGTAGATCTTGAGCGAGAACTTCGCAAGGCGCTTGAGAAAAAACAATTTCATCTTTATTACCAAATTCAAGTTGAGCGCACTGGTCGGCCAATCGGCGCAGAGGCGTTAATCCGCTGGCTACATCCTGAACGCGGCTTGGTGTCGCCGTTTCATTTTATTCCGCTAGCCGAAGAAACCGGTTTGATCTTACCAATTGGACACTGGGTGCTGGAAACCGCTTGTGCGCAACTCAAAGCATGGGAGACAAATGCGCTCACTCGAGACCTCACGCTATCCATCAATGTGAGTGCCAAACAATTCCGCCAAGCAGATTTTGTGACGCAAGTTGAAATGGCGGTGCAACATCATGCCATTAACCCGATGCTGCTTAAATTTGAGTTAACAGAAAGCATCTTACTGGAGAACATTGAAGAGACTATTGCTACGATGAGCGCATTGAAGGATGTCGGTATACGCTTCTCTCTCGACGATTTTGGCACTGGCTATTCCTCGCTGCAATACCTCAAACTTCTGCCGCTGTATCAGTTGAAAATCGACCAATCGTTCGTGCGTGATATTGCCATTGATAATAGTGATCAGGCGATTGTGCGCACTATTATTGCCATGGCACATACGCTTAACTTGAATGTAATTGCTGAAGGGGTGGAAACTGAAGAGCAGAAAAATCTGCTGCTGAATAACGACTGCACACACTACCAAGGTTATTTATTTGGCAGGCCTGTGCCGATTAAGGAGTTTGAGGCATCACTTAAATTAAAACAGACCTAGTGAACTCAAGACTTAATCTAAAATTTGACCTATTGAGCATTGCAGGTTCATCGCTATTTTTATCTTGCTTAGAGGCCGAACATTAATAAAGTGGCCTTTGCACGGTGCAAAGGCCACGCGATGTGTCTTTATTTGTTTTTTTCACGCCATGCCTGGTCAA
>CAINWC010000273.1 GCA_903854305.1 uncultured Pseudomonadota bacterium
CGCGAAAGTGTTTATTGATAATAACAGTGGGTTTTAGGGGGAAGTCATGGTTGATTTGACATTGCAACAACAGATTGAACAAATGCAAAAACAGTTGGATGAGATGAAATCGCTCGCTGCAACACAAGAAAAAATAGCGAGCAGTCCTGATTATTTAGAAAAACCACCAGTTGTGGCTTCTCAGCCGGTTGCACGCAATTCTCATGGACAAGAAAAAGCACAGAATGAGCTCGAAGCTTTAGCCGCTATCACTGAGCCCCAAAAACGAGCCGAGGCAATAAAAGAAAAAGCTGGCGGAATATCAGCACAAACTGGCATTCCCATGGAACAAACTATTGCTGGATTATCAAATAAGGTTGATGCGGTTATTGCATCTCATGCAAACCCTTCGCCTTCACTGTATGTCACCCAATTTAACAGTGCTCCTGGCCAAACGCAGATAAATGCTGGTGTTGGCATAGGCAAGAATGGTTTGTCAGGTGGCAGCGTTGGTGGGCAGGTGGGTGTTGCAGATGGGAAATATGGTGCGGGTTCTGTGTTTGGCAGTGTTGGCATGGGACAGGAAGGAGATGTTAATAGTGCTACAGTAGGTGCCAAATATGTTTCACCAGCAATTAAAGCTGAAGGGATTACCGCTGTTGGAATTGGTGTTGCATCGGTAACCGCTCCACTAGATGGTAAGGAGTTTGCTGCAGGTAACGTAGGCTTGACCGGTGGCGTTGCAGCTTGGCACGATACAACTGGAATTTCGTCAATTAGTACAATAAGCACTAATGCTGCTGGCTCCAGCTTGAACTTAGGGCAGGATTTTAGTAAGAACTTCATCAAAACTGATGGAGGTACTGTCGTGGCTGCCCATGTTGGCGGCGGTTATGATGTTTTTAACGACGCGGCTAGTGCAGGATTGGGGTTGCAGGCTAAAACCCCTGTCGGCAATGGAATGTCTGCATGGGCAAGTGCTGATGCAGTTGTACAGAATATAGGGGAAACCAACGACATAGTAGGGCAGTTTAAGGTCGGGATGAATTTTGGTGAAAAAAGCTCCACATCACAGCACACCTCAGAAAAACAGGAAGCCATACAGCAAAGAACCTCAACAGAAAACATTCAATCATATCAATCAATAACAACAGCACCTCATGATTCAAATGTTAATGACATTAGTAAAGTGCGTAATCCAGCGCCGGTAACACGTGCCAGTGATGCTGAGGACCCTATGAAAGAGATGAGTGACCAGTATTACGCATTAAAGGATAAAGACCAGGGACCATTTCTAAATCACTTAGCAACTAATTTTGCAAAGCACACAGGTGCGGATGTTGAAGGCGCTAAAGAGTATCTTATTGACCGCTTTGCTAGTTACCAGCATCAATCCAACCAAAATCATCAGCCGGATAGGGAGCTTTAAAATAAATTAGATTGCCTTCTGTTTTTCTAGAATAAAGTTTTGTTAAACGCACTACATTTCAGGGAGGCATAATGCCGTTTGACAGGCAAAGCGATTTTCAGAACAGGCTTCAAGGTAACTCAATACTGGGGGCAATGCAATACGATAAAGTAACGGACATGGCGTTAGGTTTTGACATTTTCAACCCCAACAAAAGTGTTGTGCACATTAACTTGAGTCAGTACAGCAAAAAAGACAGTGATAACGCATCGAATAATCTGCTTAGGCAGTTTGTTTATGAAAAGTATGCTTTTCTTGCAGAAAATGTGCCCGCAGCTACGGCTCTTTTTGAAAGTAACGCAAAAACCTTTCCCAAGGGTTTTGTATTGCTGGATGCGGATGATAAAGATGTTTTTAGTTATATGGGATATCTTAAAGATGGTAAACCGGGAAAACAACTCCCGGTGAGTATCAAAGGTAATGTACTTGCAGAAGATAGAGTTTATCGTGGCAAGTCGGGCTTTTGGGATATATTAACGCCAGAAGGTGGAGTTTGGTATCGCTATCATCCAGAGGAGGTTTTATTGCATGAGCACTGCCATGCCTCAATGGAGTTGCAGGATTGGACGCCACATGCGCAACGCGATTATGACGACATGCTGAAACAAAGAATTGTGCCTATACGCGAGGTTGTTCCTATTGAGTTTGTGAATGAAACAATGCTAAAGCCAAGGGAGCAGCCGCCAAGAGATCCTGATGATTATTTTACTATACGTATACCTGCCGATGGTGTGCGTGGCGTTGATAGACCAACAGATATTGAAGCGCTTAGGCATGGCCCAATACCAGACGAGTTAAAGCAATATTCACATCCCAAAGTGAATGACTTACAAAGTCGGTCGAAAGATATGAATATTAATGACTCTATTGAGAGGTCTGGTTTATTACACCCAGTGACCACCATGTCTAAGTTAAAAGTAGAGTTATCTTCATTTGACTCTACTCAGCAGCAGAATTTTGTTTTTTCTAGAATCATTGATTTGTTGAAAAGTAACGAGCAGTTGCAAAAATTAAATGTCTTTAATCCTGAGTTGGTGATTTAAATATATATTTGATGAAATAGTGATAAAGTTCTCAATGCTACTGGGTTTGAATATATAGCGCTAAGTTAACGCTATAAGTAGGACCTCTGCACGAACCACTGCAAACTTCCTATGACTGACATAAAATTATAGCTATCATAATTCTGCAAAGTGAGCGGCCATCAAGGCATGGAAGAACATCAAACAACGCAAATGACGGGATGCCATCATATTTGATCGTGATAATACGCCTACACTAGATGATTTAAAGAGAGGGTATGTAGCTGATAAGCTAATAGAAAAAGGGTGTCCATCTCCAACTACTGTAGTAACAATAGAAAGTCATGAAAAATATGAAACAAAACGCCGAGCTAATAACAGCGACAAATGACACAGCCACGTTCAACGTTATACGCGATAGAATTGCGCTCAATTTATGAAAATATCTGGAGTTTGCCTCACAATTTGAGGTGGATAAAAGTGCGAACCCTGAGTTCTAGAGAATAGAATTTAAGTTAAATAATTTGGAAGTTTAGAATGAAAATTAAACGTAATATTATTTTTGTATGCTTTGTCATTCTTGCCGCATGCAGCCAAGCACCCATTCGAACATCAATGGGTGATGTGCCACAAAAGGTAAGCCGCGATTACGAGGCAATAGGCGATGCCACTGGAGTTCGACCGTATGTTTACGGAAAGCATACGATAATAAAATTTGATACTGGAAAACCAGCTTTTATCTCCTTTAAAGATGAGCAAGGTATTACCGTCAATTATCAGATGCAAGGCGGTTATTATGTGCTGGATAGAAAACTGGATTCATTCAGCATGACGGGATTACGGCGTGCAGTTCAATTTAATCTTATTCAATCTGAACCCATCACTGAGGAAGCAGAAAGTACTGTTAATCTCCAAATAGAGAGTGAATCTGAGATTTTGCCATTAAGTGAAAATGCTGAAATGATAACTAGCTCTCAGCGCAAAATTAAAACAGACAATCCTATCTATGCAATCATGTATAAACAGATGAAGCAACTTCGCAAACTATTAAATACTGCTAGTGAAAATCCTCATTACACAGGTGAAGAGCTTTTCCAGATTAATGCTAGATTGGATTTGATTGAATATAAAATCGCCAATCGAAACCAGGCAATTGTTCATGTATATTTTCCTTTTAACAATACGATATTTAAGCCTGATGCAGAGCTTATAAACGGGCTAATGCCAATAGCAAAAGATGCCGTTAGCGTTAATATCTATGGCAGAACAGACTCTAAAATTGCCGATGATGGTAACAAGCAAGTTGCCAATGGCCGTGTTCTGGCAGCCAAAGATTTCTTAGTTACTCATGGAGTTCCAGAGAATATTATTCATACGTCATCGCGTGCATCAGGGGACTTCATCGCGCCTAGCGGCATAGAGGAGGGTAGAAAGCTTAATCGACGTGTGATCATTGAAGTCATCATGTAATGCCTTGCCCTAGGCGCTGTTGTCGTGAAGTTGTGCTGCAATAAATAGGGTGCAATGAGTCAGCTGTGAGGGTGTACCGAATTTTGTGTAAATAGCGGTTAATCACTGCTGAGGCATCCTCTCC
>CAINWC010000274.1 GCA_903854305.1 uncultured Pseudomonadota bacterium
CCAGGTGACAAGCTTTATGAAGGTATGGTGATCGGTATTCACAGCCGTGATAACGAGTTAGTAGTTAACCCGAGTAAAGGTAAGCAACTGACTAACGTGCGTTCATCAGGTACTGATGAGGCGGTGCGTTTGATTACGCCAGTTGCGTTGTCATTAGAGTCAGCGGTTGAGTTTATCGATGATGATGAATTAGTGGAACTTACGCCTAAAACAATTCGTATCCGTAAACGTTATTTAACAGAAAACGAGCGCAAACGTTCTGGTAAATAATATTTTTTTACTAGAGACTCGCTTGAGTTACCTGAACCCAGCCTAGTGCTGGGTTTTTTATTGCCAAACAGTCCGCGTAGGGTGGGCAAAATATTTTTATTTTCCCACCATTACCTCTGAATTTTCAAACGCATTAATACTTAGTGCAGCGGTGGGCAAGATAACCCTTTTGCACCTAAGTGGCTAATCATGGTGGTTATATTCAACCAATCGGCTGCAAACAACCACCATATTTTTTATGACATTGATGTTATTTTATTTAACTTATTGAATATTATCGATAAATTATTGGTTTGTAAGATGGCAAGATTATTGCATTACCCCTAACGATTGAAAAGAACAACACATTCAACAGTTAGGGGATTAAACAGTGTTTACAAATAATAGAAAAAGTATCAATTCACGTGCCAATCATAAATTACACCTTGCCGTGTTAGCAGCATTACCAATGCTGGTGCTCTCAGTACCCGCCGTTCATGCAGCACCAGTAACTTCTCCAGTAGTACCTGTTGGCGCCACTAATAATGGTGCTGGTGGTTACACTGGCGGTACCTATACTTTAGGTGATGGTAGTGTGCAGACAATCACGGGGGGCTTTATGCCACGCGTCGATCAAACTATCAATGACAGTACGTTAAGCAATGCCAACGTCAATGTCATCGGTGGAAGTAACGCACTAGACAATCTGAATCTTGTTATCAAAGCAAATACGACCATCACGCCAGCTACAGCTGCTGCGATATTGGTGGAAGATGATGTCATTGAAGGTCTTTATACTTCAAAGAACTACAGCATTTCAGTGCTAACAAATGGTGGTAGCACCATCACAAACTCAGGTCATATCGTCAATACTGATGGTGGTCTGGCTGGCTCTTCTACGGCGCTTACAAGTGCAGCCAATGTCGGCGTGCAACTAGGTAATGATGGAGATGCGCTGGTTGTAAAAAATGGCGGTAGCGTTAGCGCTTCAATTTCCGTTGATAAGATCGGTCGTGTCAATTCGACTGCGATTGATACTGCCAAAGCCTATGGCGTGAATACGGATGCTGGCGGTGCCTATGCTGTTACTGTTGAACAGGGCGGCAGCATCAGCGCCTCACACGGTGGTGTAGGTGCAGCTTATGCCGTTGATGCTGGTGGTTCCAGTAATTCCCTAGTAGTTGAGAACTCAGGCACGATCTCCGCCACACGCGTCACTCCATTATTGGCGAGCTCTCTATCTGGCTCAAATGTGCTTCCGACCGCACTTAAGGCGAAACTCAACTCAACTGATGCCACCTATGGTGCTACGCTCAATGCCCTTTCTGCACAGAGTGTTGGCAATGTAGCTGCGATTTATGCTCAGGAAGAAGGTGATACCCTGACAATTAACAACCATGCGACTGGCATATTGGAAACGACCGGCGACCTGACTGATGTTATTTACGGGCGTGCCTGGGAGCAGAATATCAACAATGAAGGTGTCATTCGCGTCAATGGGTACACTGCGGGCAATAAAAATGGTATGGCTATTGCCTCTGTTTCTGACTCCTTACGTGTGGAGCAATTGAACCTTGATAATAGCGGCAGCATCATCGGTGATATCGCAGTAGTCAATGGCAATGCACTGCGCTACTGGGCAATCAAAAAATATGGTGTGGCTGGGAATGAACTTAAGATTAATTCTGGCGCTGGCCAGATCAACAGTGACATTACCAATACAGGTTCTATCACTGGTGATTTCTATTACAGCAATGGTACTCATGTGCTAACCAATAATGGCGGCACGATCACTGGTGATATTAATGTGGATCAACGTGATACCGTGTGTGGTAATGCTTCTGGTGCAAGCGCAACCTGTAGCATTAAAGCTGGCTCTATTACAGCTCATGCCCTTTCTGATAATTTGGAATACACAGTAGGTGCTGACACCCTACTAGTAAATGACGTCTCTACCGCATACAACGGCAATTTCACCATGCACGGTACTAAGTCATTCACTTTTGAAAACAGCGGCACTATGACTGGAAACGTCAACATTGTTACTGTCGGTGGTCAAACTGGTACTTATACCAATGTGTATGGCGCAACTGTAGCTAAAGAAAATAGTCAGATCACATTGATTCCAACCATCACGGCCAGTGGTGCTGGATCTAGTTTGACCGCTCCTTCAACCAATATTTCTGGCATTGGCGGTACGCTTAAAATTGTTGATGGTGCTGGGGTTAGTACCGCCAACTTGGCGACTGTCGCACCAAAAAGCTTAGTGACTGTGCATGCTGGTGAGTATTTCAAAGTGGCAGATAGTTTATTTGGAGCCACAACTCCCCAAGTAGATAGCGTCAATACCCCGCTTGTAAACTGGCTCATTGCCAAGAATGCTGGTGGCAATTTGGTCATTGGTGTTGATTCAGTAAACAGTGCTGCTACGATTGCCGGTGTGAGTGCAACTAGTGCCGCAGCAATTAACGGTTTATTGACTAGCAATACTGCAATTGGTGGCACGGTGCAAGGCTTAACCGTTGCTGCAGACATCGAGAAAGCCGGTCAACAACTACGCCCAGAAGCTAATAATGCCTCTATGCAAGCGACGATTGCCGCAGTTGACCACGTGTCATCAGTAATCGGTGGGCACCAAGATGAAACACGCACAGCTAGCAATGGCAACAGCGGCGTTTCAACAGGTGAGGTGGCGCAAGGTATTGGTTTTTGGATGCAAGGTTTTGGCTTTAAAGGTGACCAAAGCAAGCGCGGTGGCATTGATGGCTACACGGCTAACACTGGTGGCTTTGTATTAGGTGGCGATACATTGGTTGGTAATGGTGATTTCCGTGTAGGTGGCGCTTTAGGGTATGCGTCAACCGGTATTGATGGTGCTGGCGTTAATTTAACTAACAGAACTGATATTGATAGCTATCAAGGCACATTATATAGCTCATGGAATGCCGGCGCTTGGTATGTAGATGCCGCACTTGGTTATGGCAAACATCAATATGACACAAAACGTTATGTCGCTTTGGCTAATGCTTCTGTCACAGGTAGCCATGATGCTAACCAATATCTAGTAAAAATTGGTGGTGGTTACCCAATGCAAATGGGTAAAGTGACTATTACACCAATGGCATCACTCACTTATGTGAATCTTGACCAAGATGGCTATACAGAAACAGACCGATCTAACTCTGGTGCAGCATTGACTGTAAGTAGCACGAAAACTGATTCATTCCGCTCAGGTTTAGGTGCTAAAGTTTCAGTACCATTATCAGAAGGCACATTGAAAACTGTAGTTGAAGCACGCGCATTGTGGAACTATGAGTTTGCTGATACTAACCAAGACATTGCCGCACGTTTTGCTGGTGGTACCAGTTTTACTACTAATGGTGTAAGCCAAGCACGTGATTCTGCTAATCTTGGCTTAGGCTTAAATCTAAGTACAGCTAATCGCCAAAATTTATCAGTGAACTACGATGCTGAAGTGAAAAGTGATTATGTAGGGCATACTGCTTCAGTTAAGTTCCGCTATGATTTCTAAGTTGGTTTTAGGCGTTAGTCTTTAATACCTTAGAAATATGATGTAGTAATCCAGTAAACTACAGCCGAGCATGTCTCGGTTGTTTTTATTAAGCCGAGATTTCTGATTCAGGTGTAATTTAGGAAAAAAATATTGTTTAGATTAATCATATGCTTAGTTTTTTTGTGCGTTTTTTTAGGTGGATGTTCTTCTTTAGATACACACCAGCACGCAAGCCAACTTGCACAACGAGGTGGTTTACAAAAAAGCACCATGACTGTTGATGGCTTTGTACTTACCGCTTATTCACGCGTAAGTGACCAAAATCAACCCATTAATGTGTATATAGAGGGCGATGGTTTGGCATGGCTTTCGCGTCATGAATTATCTATCGACCCAACCCCGCGCGAAGCCATTGGCTTGGCGCTTGCAGCGCAAGACTACGCTAGTAACGTAGTTTATCTGGCCAGACCTTGCCAGTTTAATGATTTTAACCACACCCCTTGCGATAGCGCTTACTGGTCTAACAAGCGTTTTTCAGCAAAAGTAATCGATGCGATGAACCAAACACTTGAAGCTTTTGTACAAAAAATGCATGGGCAGAAAATTAATTTAATCGGCTATTCTGGCGGTGCTGCTGTGGTGGTTTTAATAGCTGCGCGTCGCAATGATATTGCTAGTTTGAGAACGGTGGCGGGTAATTTAGATCATGTTTACGTGAATCAAATGCATCAGGTAGATTTAATGCCAGAATCGCTTAATGCTATCGATGTCGCAAATAAAATCAGCGGTATACCGCAATTACATTTTGTGGGGCGTCAAGATAAAGTCATACCAAAAGAAGTTGCATTGCACTTTATTGGGCGACAAAATAGCAAAAATTGTTCGGCATTAATCGAAATACAAGCGACGCATCAAACCGGCTGGGTGATGCAATGGCAACAGCTATTACTGCAACCTTTGCCATGTTAATGGTTTATTTATTGATAACGTAAGGCCTCAATTGGATTCAATCGTGCAGCTTTGCGCGCAGGGTAAAATCCAAAAAATATACCGACACTGGCGGCTACGGCAAAGGCAATCATCACTGAATTGCCTGAAATAACCACTGCGGCTTGTGTTAGTTTATTGACGAGCATTGCGCCTGTAATGCCTAAAAATAGGCCAATCAGGCAGCCGATGACAGAAATAACGATGGCTTCTAGCAGGAACTGCAATAAAATATCACGCTCGCGTGCACCAATCGCCATACGAATACCGATTTCTCTGGTGCGCTCTGTGACTGAAACCAGCATGATGTTCATGATGCCTATGCCGCCAACCAGTAGTGAAACTGAAGCGATTGCGCCTAATAACAAAGACATGGTGCGCGTGGTTTCTGCCGCAGAGTTAGCAACAGCAGTGAGGTTGCGTACGAAAAAATCACTATCAGCACCTTCGCGAATATTATGGCGCTGATTGAGTAGGCCGTTAATGTTTTGTTCCACCATAGTCATCACTTCCGGCGTGTTAGCCTGAACCATAATTTGGCGAACACTCCCTGCAAATCGATTGCCGAGAATCTTCCGCTGTGCAGTCGTTAGGGGAATGATAATGGTGTCGTCTTGATCGCGGCCATCCAGACTTTGACCTTTGCTTTTCAAAACACCTAGTACTACAAAAGGATTTTGTTTGATACGGATGGTTTTACCGATTGGATTAATATCACCGAATATATTGTCTACGACGGTTTTACCGATGAGCGCAACGCGGGTGGCTGAGCGCATGTCAGATTCTGAAAATACATAGCCATCCTCTAAATCCCAAACACGTATCTCTAAGTACGCGGGCGTGGTACCAATAATACTGGTGGCCCAATTATTGTTACCAAAAACAACTTGAGCATTACCCATGCTAATCGGCGCTACGTTGCTGACACCATCCAGTTCGCTGATTGCATTTGCATCAATCACTGTCAGTGAGCTGGCGTTACCACTGCCAGATCTGGCGCCACTGGCAGTAAAGGAGCCGGAAAGCACAATAAATAGATTACTGCCCATCGCATTGATGGATTGTTTGACTGACTCTTGTGCGCCTTGCCCAATGGCCATCATTAGCACAACCGCACCTACGCCTATCACCATTCCCAGCATGGTGAGAAATGTACGCAGGCGATTGGCACCCATGGCGCGCCATGCCTCCCCTAACATTGCTGAAAACATTAATCAGGCTCCTTTGCACTAGCAATGCTGGCGATGGTTTTGCTACGCGTGTCTTGTACGATACGACCATCCAAAAATCGTATTTGACGGCTGGCATATGCAGCGATATCAGATTCATGCGTTACCAAAACAATCGTAATGCCATCTGCATTTAACTCTGAAAATAGTGTCATGATATCTTCACTGGTTTTGCTATCCAGATTGCCTGTCGGCTCATCGGCGAGTATTAACCTTGGATGATTGACTAGCGCACGTGCAATCGCTACACGTTGTTGCTGGCCACCGGAAATCTGATTGGGTAAGGAGTTGATGTATTGGCCTAACCCTACTTTTTCTAGCAGTACTTTGGCACGCGCTTGGCGCTCACTCTTATTTACACCTGAATAGACTAAAGGTAGCGCGACGTTATCCAGCAGGCTGACACGTGATAACAGGTTGAATCCCTGAAATACAAAGCCTATGGTCTGGTTTCGTATCTGGGCCAGGGCGTTACCACTAAGGTTGGCAACTTGATGACCATCGAGCGTATATTGACCGCTGGTAGGCTTATCCAGGCAGCCTAGTATATTCATAAAGGTAGATTTACCAGAACCGGAAGGCCCCATAATGGCGACGAAATCACCGGCATCCATACTAAAATTCACCTGCTTTAGCACAGTAATTGCACCTGCAGCAGTCTGATAGTCTTTGTGCAGATCACTCACTAGAACGAGGCTTTGGGCCATTAAAACATCCTAAAGCGCATGGTGCTAGAGGAGGGTGCCTCACTGTTGGCTTGGTTTTCACCAATGATAACCTTGTCGTTTATTTTGAGATCATCACTGGTTATTTCGGTAAATCGGCCATCTGAAATACCTACACTAACGCGTATAGGACTTAGCTTTCCATCGCGTATGACATAAACTTTGCCGCTAGAAAGAGCTTCTTGCCCGGCTTTTTTCTTGCCACCACGTTGATTCTGGCTTTGTCCTTCGGTGAGTGTCGCTTTAGCAGTCTGGGTTTCGTCCTGTTTGGGTCTGAAGCGTAGCGCTGCATTAGGCGCCAGTAATACGTTATCGTGCTTGGCAACCATAATATTGACGTATGCGGTCATACCGGGGAGCAATATCTGTTCAGGGTTATCCACTGATATGACAACATCGTAAGTCACGACGTTCGTTGTGATTGTTGGGTTAAGACGTAGCTGTTTTACAAGCCCATCAAAATTGCGGTTTTGGAATGCATCCACACTAAACTTTGCTTTTTGACCGACCTTAATTTTGCCGATGTCGGCCTCGGCAAAGCTGGAGTCTATCTGCATTTTAGATAAATCCTGCGCGATTTTGATTAAGGTAGGTGTTTGAAAGCTTGCGGCCACGGTTTGTCCGACATCAACTACACGATCTACCACCACGCCTGAAACTGGCGAGCGTATCACTGAATAGCTTTGGTTGGTTTTGTCACGGAGCAGCTGCCCGCGTGCCGTATCAAGCTGGGCGTGAGCTGATTTTAAGGCTTGTACAGCTTGATCTAACTCTTGTTTAGAGACATATTCTTGTGAAAATAATGAACGCATGCGCGCTTCATTCGCTTGTGCCAACTCTACCGAGGCTTGCATATTTCGTACATTACCTTCAGATTGTGCAATCTGCGCAGTAAATAAAGCATCATCTAACTCTAATAAAATTTGGCCTTTTTCTACATGGTCGTTAAAGTCGACATACAGCTTGCTCACTCGGCCTGAAACTTGCGCACCAACGCTAATCAATGTCACAGGGTTGAGCGTACCGTTGGCTGAAACAGTCTGTACTACGTCCCCTTGGGTGATTTCCTGCAATCGGTATAGTTGCTCTGGCTGTAATGTTGTGTGCTGTTTATAG
>CAINWC010000275.1 GCA_903854305.1 uncultured Pseudomonadota bacterium
AAATTAGATGCAACATTGATGTTACACAATGTGCCAGGCACATTGTGTGAACGCGTGTTGTTGGTTGGTTTGGGTAAAGAATCTGATTTTACAGATAAGCAATATTGTAAAGCTGCGCGCGCCTCTGTTAAAGCACTGGCAAGTAGTGGCGCAAGTGATGTGGCGACATTTTTAGCTGACCTAGCTGTCAATGAATTAAGTACGAGGCGTAAAGTGGCGCTTCTAACAGAAGTAACCCTTGATACGACTTATAAATTTGATGCTATTAAAAAGAAAAAGGATGAGTCAAAGAAAGGTGATGTTAAAAAAGTCATCGTAACCGTTACGATTAATGTTGCACAGGCGAGTGAAGTAAAAGACGGCAAATTAGGCTTGGCCGATGGGCAAGCTTTGGCCGCAGGCGTGAGCTTGGCAAAAGACTTAGGTAATTTACCGCCGAATGTGTGTACGCCCACTTATTTGGCTGAACAAGCGCAGGCGCTTGGTAAAAAATATGACTTTAAAGTAAAAGTATTGGAACAAAGTGAGCTTAAAAAACTGGGTATGGGTTCATTTTTAGGCGTAACACAAGGCAGTGAAGAGCCACCTAAATTCATTATCATGCAGCATCTTAAAGGTAAAAAGGATCAAAAACCTGTCGTGCTAGTGGGTAAAGGCATTACCTTTGATACGGGTGGTATTTCATTAAAACCAGGTTCTGAAATGGATGAGATGAAGTACGATATGTGCGGCGCTGCGAGTGTGCTCGGTACATTCAAAACTATTGCAGAAATGGATTTGCCGCTTAATGTGATTGGCCTTATTCCTACCTGTGAAAACATGCCAGATGGCCGTGCCACAAGGCCTGGCGATGTATTAACCAGCATGTCTGGCTTGACCATTGAGGTACTTAATACTGATGCAGAAGGACGTTTGATTTTGTGCGATGCGTTGACCTACGCAGAGCGTTTTGAGCCAAGTGCCGTGGTAGATGTTGCAACGTTAACTGGTGCTTGTGTGATTGCGTTAGGTCATCATGCTAGTGGTTTGTTTAGTAATAGTGATGATTTAGCAAAAGAACTATTACAGGCAGGCGAAGCATCGTTAGACCGTGCATGGCACATGCCAATGTGGGATGACTACCAGCCGTTGCTGGATAGCAATTTTGCTGATATCGCTAACATTGGCGGGCGCGCTGGCGGTAGCATTACAGCGGCTTGTTTCTTATCTCGCTTTGCAAAGAAATATGCGTGGGCGCATTTAGACATTGCGGGTACTGCTTGGAAATCTGGCAAAGAAAAAGGCGGAACAGGTCGCCCCGTACCGTTGTTAACGGAATTTTTAGTGGCACGTGCTAACAAAGGCTAATTTAAGTAAAGCCGCCCTAATGACCCGCGTAGAATTTATTTTTAATGTACCTGATAAATTGGCGAAAACCGCTGAGCTTTGTGAAAGAGCTGTGGCAAAGGGTCGTCAATTAACGGTGTTGACGCAAAATGATGCAATGAATAGCGCATTGCAACAACAGCTCTGGCAGCAATCTACGGCAAGCTTTTTACCAAGTAGTTTGGCTGATGATGTGATGCGTCAATTCTCACCTATCGTATTAGATATGAATGGTGAGAACTTAATACAAGATGATGTATTGATTAATTTACAATCCAAGCACCCTTCATTTTTCAGTCGATTTCGATATTTGGTTGAGCTGGTGGGGCATGAAGAGGAAGACAAGGCGGCAGCACGTGTTCGATTTAAATTTTACCGCGATCGTGGCTATGAAATAAAAAGAACAGATATGGCAGAGCATCAATAATTGAAATTAGTAATGCTTTTATAAGACTTTTATCTTAATTCAAATAGGCTTAAAAAATGCAAGAAGATGATATTCCCTTACTAACAGAGGTGCATGCTGCATCTGATAAATCTGCAACTAAACCAGTGCAGCTTTCTGCTGACTTGATTGCTGAAATCATCACCCAAATTAGGCCGCAATTAGAAGATGCCATTGAAAAAGCAATTGCTCAAAAATTTAAAATAAAAATGCATGACGAACTCATGGATAGTTTGCTGAGTGAGTCGGCTAATATTCAAAAAGCCAATCAGGCTTATCTTTCAAGTGCGCTAAGCCAGCAATACGATCAGCAGTCTCATCAGCTCGAGCAAAAATTTGAGCTGATTCAGCAGTCTAAAGAGGCGGCATTAAAGCAGTATGTGGATGATGAATTGTCCAGTGGGCAGCAAGTGAGCCAAAGTGCTTTATCAGGCGCTATTAATGCCGCGATTGAAGATTCTCAGGCTATATTATCTGAGCATATTAAACAGACTTTAGCGCAAGAAGTGAGTCATGGCGTTACAAATGCGCAGCAAGAGATTATGGACAAGACCGCAAATTTTGTTGATAAAGCTAAAGCAGATTTGGCGACAGAGTTACCTAGCATGATGCATGCAAATGCTGCGATTCTAAAGTCAGATCTAGAGCATGCGCTAAGCCAAATGCAAGCGCAAGGTATTGCTGAGGTGCAAGCTAACCTGACACAAGCTTTGCCTGCAATGGAGCAGTCGCTTACTGGACAGCTACAAGCAACGCTAACGACTTTGGAAACTGTGACCGTGGAAAATGCTACGCATGCATTGCAAGCCAAAATATCACGCTTGCATGAGGATATATTAAGCGAGCATCAAGCCAATTTGGCCGTTGAGCTTGCCTCAGTTTACAAAGGGCTTACGCAACAAACGCAAACTGAACTAAGTGTTTATTTAGATGCGTTGCAGCTTCAATCTCAGCAGCAATTACAGCAGCAATTAGGCGATACTTTCCCTGCAATCTATCAAGGTTTATCTAATGAGTTGAGCGCAACCTTACGTAATGACTTTGTGATGCTGGCAGAAAGTGCCAAAAACAACTTTACTCAAGCGTTAAATGCAGAATTGCCAGCGGTTGAGCAAACGTTAGGGAGTAAGGTGCAAGACATTCTTAATGTTGAAGTGCCGATCATTGAACAGAAAATGGTTTCAAGCGTAAGTGCTGAAGTTGAGAAACTGATTGATTCAGTGCGCTTGGTTTTTCAAAAATAATTTCAGCAATACTTTAGTGATCAATGTTTATAAATCGTTAATCAGTGTTTTATAAGTTTCAGCAGAAAGTAGCAGATCTTCAACGTTTGCCTGACGTGGTTTATATTTGAATATCCAAGCCTTGTAAGGGTCTTCATTAATCAGTTCTGGCGTGTTAATGAGCGCTTGATTGACTTCAACTACTTCGCCATCTACTAAAGCATGTAAATCAGAGCCTGTTTTAACAGACTCGACTAAGCCGCAAGATTTTCCAGCACTCAATATAGAGCCAATGACAGGCGCTTCAATAAATACAATATCTCCTAGTAAATCTTGCGCATAATCCGTAATACCCGCCTCCCATAAGCCGTCTGTCGATGGTTTAGTCCATAAATGCTCAGTGCTGTAGTGGAGTGATTCTGGAGTGCGCATGGTAGTACTCTATTTTAAGTGGATTCAGTGATTATTTTAGCCGTAATTGTATTGATCAGCATGGATTTTATAAATTTTATTCGCCCAAATTTAAGTAATGAATAACGGCTTCGGTAAAAATTAAAATTTATAAAGACAAAGCTAAAGTTTTTATATAGTATTCCGTTGTAACTGTATGAGATGAAACAAACTAATGGGGTTTTATATGCGCAAATTATTACTACTTTATATCGCCATCGCACTAAGCC
>CAINWC010000276.1 GCA_903854305.1 uncultured Pseudomonadota bacterium
CATGAAAAAGGCGCGTTTACGGGCGCGAGCCAACGCAAGATAGGCCGCATTGAAGCCGCCGCTGGCGGCACTATTTTCTTAGATGAAATTGGCGATTTACCGCTTGAGTTGCAAGTAAATCTTTTACGATTTTTACAAGAAAAAACCATAGAGCGCGTGGGTGGAACAACGCCGATTCACATTGATGTGCGCGTACTTGCGGCAACCCACGTAGATTTAGAGGCTGCTGTTGCTGAAGGCCGCTTCCGTGAAGACTTGTACTATCGCTTAAACGTACTGAAGATTAAAACCCCGCCATTAAGAGAACGGCAAGGGGATATTGAGGTGCTGGCCAAATACTTTTTTGAAAAGTTCTCTCATGAAAAGCGGCGAAACGTAAAAGGCTTTTCACCTTCGGCCTTGCAATTGATGAGTCGCTACACATGGCCTGGCAACGTACGAGAGCTTATCAGCCGAGTGCGGCGTGCCATGGTAATGTGCGAGCGGCGCCTGATTACACCAGAGGATTTAGATTTAGATCGTCGCGAAGGCCAGCGGTTGGTAACCACGCTGGAAGCCGCCAGAAGCGCAGCTGAAATGGAGGCGATTCGCAACGCGCTACAAAAAAACAATAGCAATTTAACGTTGTCTTCACGCGAACTTGGCGTGTCACGTGTGACCTTGTACCGATTGATTCAGAAGTATGGTCTAGCGTTTAAGCCAGAGAACGGCATGGAGGCTATTTAATTAACAGAAATAATTAACTGCCATTGACTTAAGTTTGTTTCAGCCCAGAATTTTGTTCTGGGCTTTTTTTATGTACCCAAGTTTCATTTTATGAATAAGACCTTTGCACGAAGCTAACACCACTCCATTCCTAGCAATATCTAATTCAGATTTACCACTGTATCAAAAATGTTACATTTTTTGCGATGCAAATTTTCTATATATTTCAATCACATACAAAAAGTAAGCGTGGTTAATGTAATAGGAATGATACAAACATAAAATACATTCCATTGGTAAAAAATACAAAATATTCAATAAAAACAATAAGATACAAACATGGCATGGTCGTTGCTAATACTATTACAACTAGATAATAATAATTAAACGAGTGATTGTAGTTTTAGGAGATGAATGACATGAGCTGGATTACCCAAACTCTTTTTGATCAATGTAGCGTATGCCGTCCACGCTTAGTGGGGCTTGTGTTTGGTGTAGTCAGTGTCTGTTGTGCTTTTTCGGCAGTTGCCGGTTCAAGCGCTGACTCAGTCATTTCTGATGCGGTGTTTAGTAAATCTTTTGCTGAGATGGATGTTTTGCCTGAGATCGGTTCGCATGCAGAAGTCATCAGCGATATTGATTTATCTATGATTAGTGGCAAAGGTACAGAGGCTGCAAAGTTAGAAGGTAACGATAAGTTTGCCGTGTTGCTTTGGGATGAACGTGGCAATGGCAACAGACGTACGTCTAGCCATGATTTTGATGGTGGACAAGGCTTTCAGACGGTTACGTTAACCGTTAACCGATAACTCTAGATAAACCGTAGTTAATTGAGACTGAGATTGGGGCATATGATGAATGGAGATCTGTTAATGCAAAATGCTATTCCTGCTGCGATATTCATCGCGCTTGAAGGTCTCTACGCGGCGCCTGTAATTGCGGGTGATGGCATCGTTGTTTTACAGCGCGATGTACCGGTGAGACAGGCGTTTCGTGAAGGTACACCGGGTCGCGTGACTTCGTCAATGGATGTTTCACCAGACGATAAAGTGCAGCAAATGGTCAATGGTTCGCAATCCAGTTTAAATGTAACTAGCACTCATTCTATTGGCGCTCAATCAACCGAGTTAGGTAATACGGATTACGCGAGTGTTTCAGCCGGCGCACCACAAATAGCTGGTCTGGTGGCCGACCAATCAAGCTTTGCAGGTTTAACCAATGGTCAGTTGAATAGCCACGGTTTGGGTGGTGGCAGTTCTGGTGGAATCGCGCCGATGATTACTGGTGCGGTCGGCGGTGCTGTAGGTGGTGTAGCTGGTCACATCAGTGGTGCTGTTGCTGGTGTAACAAGTGCTTTAAGCGGACTGACTGGCGCGATTATGCACAGTAGCGGTCAGTAATGTACATAGGTGATGTACTGCAGGAGCCATGAGGAGATTTTTATGAAAGATTCAAAATTTATCATTTCAGCGTTATTAGCAATGCCAAGTTTGCTTAATTGCGGTTTAGCGGCTGCACAGGATCCCGTGCCAGATATGCCGGGCTATGTAACGCAGAGTGTGATTGATAGCAATGTTTTAAGCAATGTGCGCGGCCGTTTTGCCGTGAACA
>CAINWC010000277.1 GCA_903854305.1 uncultured Pseudomonadota bacterium
ACTGGGATTACTTAAGCTTAGTATCACTTAAACTTAAGTATTACTTAAACTTGGTGCAGATAATTTTCTGCACCAAGCAGAATCTCGTTACACGAGGCTTAATCGCTAATTTTTCAGTGTATAAAACCTATTTTCCAGCGTTTTACCATTTTTCACCTGATCAAGGCGGTTGCCTACGGCATCGCTTAAAGCGGCTAGCCTGTCATCAGGAAGCGGATGTGTTTTAAACAACAAAGCAACGCTGCTATCATTCTTATTCGTTTGTCCTAAAGTATCTAATACTTCAGGCAAGCCAAACGGCTCATAGCCCGCACGGGTGGCGTAGCTTAAGCCTAATCTATCGGCTTCATATTCTGCAGTTTTATCTAAGCTGCGTGCGCTAATTTCTGCGCCGCTACCAATCGCTTTACTCACCAATTTATTGTCTTTACCTAATTGTTGACTCAAAAAGCTGGCACCAGCGTTTAATAGTTGTTGTTTTTGCAGCACTTTAAGTTGGTGCTTTTTAACAATATGGCCAATTTCATGGCCAAGTACGCCGGCCAATTGCGCTTCATTATTCAGCTTGCGGTATAAACCTTTAGTGACCATGACATAGCCACCTGGTGCGGCAAATGCGTTCAAATCATCACTTTCAATCACACCAAAGTGCCAAGGCAAATCTGGGCGATCTGATTGCGACGCTACCCAGCGGCCTACTGAGTTGACGTATTTTTGCAGTGCTTCATCTTTTACCAGCGGCGCGGCGCCTAGCAAATTACCGGTAATTTCTCGACCCAAAGCGATCTCGTCCTCTTTACTTGGATTTTTCCAGTTAATGGTCGGTTCTGCAGGCCCCGTTGTGACGTTATTTGTAGCTGTGCTTGAAGGCGTAGTGCCATCGACCGAAGTGGTTGGCGTATTGTTTACTGGTGCTGAACTTGGGTCAATTTGCTTTTTTACAGCCTCTTTTACCGCATTTTTGAAATCAAAAGCGGCACTTTGTAAGCTGATGCAGCTTAACAGGCAGGCCATTAAAGTGGATAACAATAGATGTCTTTTTAATTGGCTATTCATTTTTGCTCACCTTTTGGTGCGGTTAAGTTGGCAAAGGCAATGGGCTTTAAATGACCTGCGCTGGCAAATTGGCGGCCTTGTTCTGCACTTTTCGTATAGCTTTCTAATGATTTCACTTCAGTTTCATTAAACTTGGCAGCTTTAAGGTCTTGCTCGCTTAAACCGCGAATGCCTGTAGTAGAAACTACTTGGCCTGTAGCCGCACGGCCGCTGGCCGCAGCCAATACGCCTGCAGCTTGATTGCCATTGCTGGCACTGCGCTTAACGGATAATAAACGTACCCAGCCTGTGGTATTTTTCGCTTTAACTTGTAGCCAAGCCCCTTGTTTTTTCAATATTTCAAGGGCATCGCCACGATTAAAACTGCCAGCCACTTTCGCATCGGTAAATGGTTCTAAGCGCATGCTGTCGTTTTTAAGGGCGCTGCCTGTTTCTGCACTCATACTCACGTTAGCAAACAGCAGGGCAGGCAGGCTAACTGCAATGAGCAGGCATTTTAATTTATTCATAATGTTGTGGTTCCTTTTCTAAAACATCTAATTTGATGATGGCTTGTGCAAATAAGCTGCGCCATTGGCTATCTAGCGGTTTTTCTGTATTGAGTACGCCATTATGGTGTACATAACGCACATCCGTGCCGCTAGGCATACCGACATGCTGTAATGCTGCTTTGAGTTGTAAGCCTAATTGTGAGGCATCATGTTTGATTTTTTCAGCTTCAGCTTCGTCATCATGCGGATAAGCCCAGCTCACAACCATCATATCGCCAAACAAGCCCCAGACGCCGCTTTGCGTGCCCTTTAAAAACTCAACGGTGGTGGGCATGGTGCAGCGCTGTTGAATTTGATGCTGTATCTTTTTTAACATCCCATCAGGTAGCGCTTCCTCGCTGGCGATCATAATCGGCATCAATAAAATCGCCGTGCCTTTTTTGCCCGCTTCAATATCATTCGCCAGCAAGCGCTGCATGGCTCTATCGTTGGCCAGCGCGTATATTTTCGCCACACTGAAATACATCACTGCCCAGGTAATTGGCCCTGTAATATCTAAATAAACGTTGGTAAAGTTAAGCACGAGGTAAGAGATACTTAGCAATATGATCTGGCTACTACTGAACATGGTGGTGACTTTATCGCGATCTACATTGCGGTAAAACACTAAGGCAGTCACCCATATCAGTAATAAACTCATTAAAATGTAAGGCGTTTTTCCGCGCCAAACATGCAGGTAATCCACGTGTTTTACATTATCTATCGCTGTGGCTAAAATCTCTACGCCAGGATATTCTTTGGCCATGGCGGTCGCTTTAATGTCAAAAAGCGATGGTGCGGTAGAGCCAATAATCACAATCTTATTGGTAAATTCATTGGGCGCACGTTGTTTAACCTTGCTCGACATGTCGGTGTAAACGTCGCTAAACGTGGTATATAGGTAGGTAAATGGCTTGCCACGCCAGTTAATCAGCATGTTTTGCGGCGGTGGCATCGAGTTCATTTGCACAAAATTGCCCACGGCTAAGGGTAATGACGGCAGTAACCAGCCTTTTTCATCATGCCAAAGTCGATATTCACGTGTGATGCCGTCTGCATCTGCGTAAATGTTATGGGTACCAAGCCGTTTAGAATTTAGAGCTGCCTCGAAATGTGGCAAGACAATCGCAATTGGACTTTTTGGCTGTGGCATCGCTACGCCATTGGCATCTGTTGCTGAATAGTGAATGCCAGGAATCATATCTGGCGTGATTTTACTTAAATGGTCGCTGGCTTCAGCTAGGCGCAGCATAGGGAAAAACGTGTTATCTGTACCAGCAATCACATCATTAAAATAAGTATCGCTGTCCGGATTGTAAACGTCAGCATCGCTGAACAAAATATCAAACACAACGGCTTTCGGTTTTTGTGCCTCGATATTTTCTATAAACTCACCAAATACTTGGCGCGGCCAAGGCCAGCGGCCATAATCCTTCGCCATCGCGCTTAATGAGGCCTCGTTGATATCCACAATGACAATGTCGGGGTCAGCTTTCGGCATCACAATTCGATTTTTTACCATGAGATCAAAAGCACGATCCCGCATGTTTTGACCTACTTGAAACACATTGGCATCAAGCAGCACGAGCAATGTCAGCAGGGCGCACAGGTATAAATAAAAGTTATTACTGAGCTTGCGCGTCATGCTTATCAGCCATTGGCTGATGATCAGTTTGAGTTTAATCATGAAGGTGAATGTCAATTTAGGGTGTGGCTAAAATCATAAATGTTTTTTTGGCTTAATGGTGGATTTGTTATACTGAAAACCTGCGCCAAAAGTAAATAAGTGTTAGTTAGCGTCTTGTTGACTTTATTGCAGCGCTTAATATTAAAGGGAACAAATCTTGAAAGATAAAACCATCGCTATTTTGGAAAATCGTGCAGGGGAGCAACTTGCAGATTTGGTCAGAAAATATGGTGGAACACCTTTTTCTGCACCTGCCTTGGCGGAGGTGCCTGATATTGATCCGGTGTTAATCTCGCAGATGATCGAGGATTGGCAAGTGAATCAACCGGATTTCTTTATTTTTCAAACAGGGGTCGGCGTAAAAGCATTGTTTGCAACGACGGATAGTTTAGGCATTTCCGAGCAGTTTTTGCAAGTTCTTGCATCAGCGATTGTCGCCGTGCGCGGCACTAAGCCTTCGGCCGTATTGAAATCGCGCAATGTGCGCATTGATTTGCTAGCGAGTGAGCCTTATACCACCGCTGAGGTGCTTACTGCGCTGGATGCCTACAATATTGCGGGGAAACTGGTCGTGGTACAACGTTACGGCGATACCAATTGGGATCTGCAAAAGGCGCTGGAAGAAAGAGGCGCGCGCGTGGCTGAAATTACCACTTACCGTTGGAGTCTGCCAGAAAGTATTCAGCCCATGCTTGATATGATGGATGCGTTAGCGGCTGGTACGATTGATATGGTTTGCTTTACCAGCGCATCGCAAGTGCATAACTTGTTTGCCGTTGCCCAGCAACTTGGTCGAACTGAAGCGCTGCAAGCCGATTTACACCGCAGCATGGTCGCGTCAATTGGCCCAGTTTGCACGGTAGCATTGCATAAGTTTGGTCTTAAAGTAGATGTTGAGCCTAACCCGCCAAAGTTAGGGCCTTTTATTACGGCCATCAATAGCAAGTTTACTGAAACTAGCCCTGCGCTCGTCTAATAATAAGCCCATGCTGCCATCTATCACCTATTTAGATCTTGAAACAACAGGCGCAACGCCACTGACCGACCGTATCACAGAAATTGCGCTGGTTCGGTTTGATCACGGCGTTGAAGTGGCTCGCTGGCAGACGCTGGTCAATCCTGAGCAGCCTATCTCCGCATTCATTCAACAGCTCACGGGCATCGATAATGAAATGGTGGCGAATGCACCTACCTTTGCACAGGTGGCTGACAAGTTGTTGAGTTTTCTGGAAGGTACGGTATTAGCCGCGCATAATGTGCGTTTTGACCACGGCTTTATTAAAGCTGAGCTCAAACGTTTGGACTATACCTTACGACAAAAAGTGTTGTGTACCGTCAAGCTGTCGCGTTTGCTTTATCCACAACATCGCAGCCACGGCTTAGATGCGATTATGCAGCGCCACAACATTACCAGTATTGCCCGACATCGTGCGATGGGCGATGTTGAATCGGTACTGTCTTTTTTAGCCTCCGCCAAATTAGAGTTAGGTGAAGCGACCATTATTAATGCGGCTAAACAGCTGATGCGCGGCCCTGCATTGCCACCACATTTAGATGCAGTTTCGCTGGAAGATATGCCTGAAACGCCCGGAGTGTACTTGTTTTATGGTGATAATGACTTGCCGATCTATATCAGCAAAGGTGCGAATATCCGTGCGCGGGTATACGCACATTTCAGCACTGAGAAGGCCTCCGCCAAAGATGCGCGTATCAGCCAGGACACTAAACGCGTTGAATGGATAGAAACGGCGGGCGAGTTTAGCGCTTTATTATTAGAATCTAGATTAGTCAAAGCGCATCAACCTATCCATAATCGCCAGTTACGTAATGAGCAGCAGCTATGTAGCTGGAAACTCAATGCAGACGCTAATGCCAAGCCTGCCTTGGTGTTGGTGCAAGAGGCTGATATTAACCCAGCTGAATTAGGCCAATTATTTGGAACATTCAAGAGTAAAAAGCAGGCAGTCGCCGCGTTACGAAAAGTCGCTGAAGCGCATCAATTATGCCCCAAAGTGCTCGGACTTGAGCTAGGTGAGGGCGCCTGTTTTTCTACGCAAACCAAACGATGCAAGGGCGTATGTTGCGGACGTGAGTCGCCACAGATGCATAATCTGCGATTGCAACAAGCATTGATTGCAAATCGCTTAAAAGCTTGGCCGTTTGCTGGAAAAATTGGCATACGTGAACATAGCCGTGAAAATAACAAAACCCAAATGCATATTTTTGAGCATTGGTGTTATCTGGGCGTGATCGACAATGAAGCGGATTTAACTGAAAGTATTCAGCAAAAATCAGCGCTTAAATTTGATTTAGATACCTTTTTACGGGATGAAGCACGGCGCGAGCCTACTCGTATCGGACGTTTCGAGAAGACAGCCCGATTGGCTGAGCAACTCGACCGACACCATGGTTCAGGTCAAACCAACCTTGGCCCACCACAAAAAAACATGGATCACGCACTGGAAATTCTGTATCGTGATGGCGTAGCGCAGGCTTGCAAAACTAAATTATTGCGCTATCTGTGTTATGCGCTGATTCGTCCTTACGGTA
>CAINWC010000278.1 GCA_903854305.1 uncultured Pseudomonadota bacterium
TAGCTCGTCAGCATCTGACGCACAGTAAGTCAACTTGCACGGCATTGATCCCGATGGCTTGAACACAAGCCGTTTGTTCGTTTCTCGAACAAAGTTTACTCCATCCTCAAAGGATTTAAATTCTTTGTGTTCTGGAATCTTAATGCCAGCTTGGGCATCAGCCAGAATTTCAGCGTGTGCTGGCTGTAAGCCTGTAAGTAAGGCCACGGAAAATAAAATACTTGAAATACGCATAATTAATCTTTCTTAAGGGTGACATTAAGGATATTTTGATTTAGTCATAACCATGACTGTATTTGTTCAATTAATGGATAAATTAATTAATTTAGAACGGTATTTATTTCATGAGTTGCTGCTCTATCAGCATCGCATCACCATAACTAAAAAACCGATATTGTTGTGATATGGCATGCGCATAAGCTTTTTTAATATTATCCATGCCAGCAAACGCTGACACTAACATGAGTAACGTACTTTTAGGTAAATGAAAATTAGTAAATAAACGATCTACCACCTTAAAGCGGTAGCCCGGAGTGATAAATATATTCGTTTCACCACTACCGGCTTGTAAGTGGCAGTTACTATTATTAATTGCGTTAATTCGGGCAGCACTTTCCAAAGCACGTAAAGCCGTGGTGCCAATTGCGGTTACTTTTCCGCCGCGCATTTTAGTTTGGGCAATCATATCTACAGTAGCTTGTGAAATATTATAGAGTTCACTGTGCATTATATGTTCATTAATATTATCTACACGCACTGGTTGAAAAGTGCCTGCGCCTACATGTAGCGTTACATAGGCAATATCAACGCCTTTTTGTTTTAGTTGTTCTAACATGGCGTCGTTAAAGTGTAAACCCGCCGTAGGCGCAGCAACAGCCCCTAAATGCTTGCTAAATACAGTTTGATAGCGCTCTTCATCCTCGCTGGTGGCTGCATGCGTAATATAAGGCGGCAAAGGCAGCGCACCATGTTGTTCTAATAAATCTAAAACAGAAGTCTCGCTTAAGAAACGTAGCTCAAACAAATCGTCATGACGCGCGGCCACCTCAACATTAAACGCATCAGCCAGCCTTAATTGACTGCCAACTTTAGGCGCACGAGAAGCCCGCACATGCGCGTAAGTTGTATGCTCATTGATTACACGTTCTATTAACACTTCAACGTTGCCACCAGAAAGCTTGCGACCAAACAAGCGCGCCTTAATCACGCGGGTATCGTTAAATACCACTAAGTCGCCACTGGTTAAGAAATCAGGCAAGTTAATAAAAGTCTCATCATGGAGATTGCCATTCATTCCATTGACATGCAACATGCGACTGGCAGTCCTATCAACTGTAGGATGCTGTGCAATTAATGGGTCGGGTAAATAAAAATCGAAATCTTCTGTTCGCATAATTCCAAGAGCTTGCTATAATGACGTTTGTTGCAATTATACAGTAATGTATTTTCCAAAAGCCGGGATGGCGGAATTGGTAGACGCACGGGACTCAAAATCCCGCGTTGGTAACAACGTGGGGGTTCGATTCCCCCTCCCGGCACCAAATCGAATGTATTTTTCCTTATAAAACAATAAGTTAAATGCATTAAAAAATAGATAAAGTCATTTGGTACGTTAATTACGTGAGTACCAATGACCTCATCACCTTCATATATTACCAAGAATCGACTTGGAATTTATTGCTTTCAGTATGCAATTCCGTCAATAATCTACAAGGGCTTTATTTTGGCGACATAATAACCATGAAAAACCTAACCATCACTCTAGGCGCAATACCTTCTCAAGATAGTTATTATTTTCTTGAGTCTGCTGATAAAACAAA
>CAINWC010000279.1 GCA_903854305.1 uncultured Pseudomonadota bacterium
ATACCTACCAAGAAGTGAAGATGCCTTACGAGATGCTATGGTTAACGCACTTAGACTAAGAGAAATCTTTGTCGGAACGAAAGATCAAAGTGAGGTAAGTGAAATAGTCGTTCAGTTAGAACGAATTCTTTCTGATGTGGCAACATGGGAAAGCATTGATGTTAGTGTCGAAAGGCTAGAAGAATTATTACAGCAAAGAATTAAGGCGCAATTGCTAGAAATGGAATCTTTTTTAAGTGGAAAAGACATTGATCCCGCTTGGAATTTTAGTGAAATATATACAACGCTAAAAAATGATCGGATAACAATTGCAAGGAAACGTTCTGAAGATTGGTTAGCGTCTAGGTTGATTGATGAAGAGCAGATATCTATGTTGAATAAAATGCGTACTATCTCGCTTGAATCAGAGCTTATTGCCGAGCCAATATATTTGTCTGAAATTGATAGAGTCAAAGTAGAACACTTTCTGACTATCGTGCAAAATCGCCGAGCTTTATTGGAAGAGAATGAGCGACGTGAAAGGGTCACTATTTGGCAGAAAAGCTTTTTGGACTTGGGTGATTTACAGCTTTTATCTAAACTCGAAACTGAGCGTAATTTGAGGGAGCTGCATAATCCTCCTGAGGAAGTACTTCCAATTGAGCAAGCTAAGCTGCAATTGGTTGCAATTAATTTGACAACCCATTTAGATAAACTGGGGATAGACGAACTTATTGATCGTATTGGACGCTTATCTTTAGATGCCCAACATAAGTTGTTGACAATAATTAGTGAACGGTTACTTACGCATTAAAACAATGAAATCCCCACCATTTTAATAGTAATAATTTTGGCTCAACGTTGTACTGGGGCCCAGCTACAGTAAGCTGAGTTTACAACGTCAAATTAATGTAATAAATTGTTTTTTATAGGTAAATTGGCATTTTAGGCATTCTGGGATTTATTGAACAATATAAGCTAAATTGTTCAATAAATTTTATAGAATCATCAAAAATTTCGCCAACAGCAATCAACAGCTATAGTTTTTGATACACAACCAACTTGTTTAAGATTGTTTATTTTCACCCATTACAGCGCCCTTTATTCATCAAGTTTTATAAGAGCGAGCGTTAAAAAGTAAAGGATACGTTTTTACATTTACTGTGGGCAATTATCATTAAGCTCGCCATCACCAACAGATAATTTTTTTGTAATTTCCTAAACAGATATTAGTTGCACGCGATTATTTACTAAAAATGTGATATGGTATATAATACTAATTAGAATTTTGTAAGGATAAGGTAATGGAATACAGTGAATCTCGGAAACGATTGGCAGCAAAAGAAGCTGCGGAATGCTATAAGCACATAAAAGGGACTTTTGCGCGATGGAAACATAGTATTGCAACGGGGGTAAGCAACCCCGCCCCAGTTTCTGGTAAGTGGATTAAAGCAGTCCCTTGCAAATTAACTGAAAAAGAATTGCAGGATTTGAGAAATCTTAGGCAGGAAAATATTGATCATTGTCATGATGACTCTGATTTTGACTCCGGCTCTTGCAGAGATGAAGATAATGAAGATGTTAGCGATCCAGGTGATCCATTGTAGTTTCTGCCAATTAACGTTGTACCGAAGCCCTGCCACACCTAGCTGAACCTACAACGTTAAAATATCATCATCAGTTGAAGATATCCTAGCACTTAAACTATAATAGCCACATGTCAGATCCTATTGTAGCTACCAATTTAGACACCCCCCTCATGATCGCTGCACGAAACGGCAATGTAGACGCGCTTAGCGAGCTCATCGATTTCGGCGTACCAGTGGATGCTGTCGACAAAGACAATCGCACGGCGTTCATCCACGCCGCCATTCGCGGAGAATTCGATACCGCTAAGCGGCTGCTGAAAGCTGGCGCAGACATCAATGCGCGGGATAACGAAGGTCGCACCGCAGTGCATTACACAGTACTTGGCAGGTCTAGCGGCAGAAGCAGACGCTTCTTGCAACAGCTACTCGTTAAAAATGGAGCTAACCTCTCTGTTTGTGACGCGTCAGGCTTCACGCCGTTGATGTTATGCGCGAAATCTGGATACTTCAAACTTATCAGCCATGGTCGGCCAGATTTAGCGGAGATCCTGATTAAATCTGGTGTCGACGTTAACTTCCGGAATGCCGCAGGCCTCACAGCATTGCTAGTAGGCGCAGCTGATGGTAATAAGGTTGTAATCATGCTTTTAAGGATGGCCTCCTCAATGATGGAAAAGAGGGCGCTAAATCAGGTGGCGGCAGAAGCATTTGCGAGTGCGGTGAGAGATCCTGACGCCAAGCCACCACCACAGCGCATTAAATTGTAGGCTTAACAAACAGGTCACTTTAGGGTGGCCTTTTTTGTGTCCAATAGAAATTTAGCGATGTGAAAATATGATGATATTACTATCACATG
>CAINWC010000280.1 GCA_903854305.1 uncultured Pseudomonadota bacterium
GTTCATTTTGAACAGAGACTTAATCAAGTAAAACCAATAAAAAAAACGGCTTCAAGCCGCTTTTTTTATTGGTAAACATCTAACTAAAGATCAGTTACTTTGCCAATTTTTTGTCTTCTTGTTGATAATACTCACGCACTTCCTTCATATCGAACTCGCGCGCCCATTTAATAATCTCATCAAATGCTGGTGCGCCGATTTCACCCACTTGTGCATGAATGCCAGCTTGTTCACGAATCACCAAAATACCTGGGATTTGATTCACTTCAAAATACTCACCAATGCCAGGGTCTGTTTCAGTATTCACCATACCAAAGACAATATCTGGATTTGCAGCTGCAGCCGCTTCAAATGTTGGCGTAAAAGCCACACATGGGTCACACCAAGGCGCCCAAAAATCCACAATCACAAAGGCGTTATTTTCAATGGTATCTTTGAAATTATCTTTATTTAGTGCAATAACTGCCATAACAAAATCCTAAATTTAATTGATTAATTTAACAACTAGCGCGAGTTTATCAGAGGTAGGCGTTTTAGTTAAGCGTGCTAAGTAAGTTATGCTTAACAACAAGTTAAGTTTGCAGACTAATGAAACACTAAACGATTGATTTACCCCAACTTCCCGCAAAAAATAACGCATTGATCGGGCGTCTAGTACGTGTAGCTGTTTCACGCGTCAACACTTCCCCTGCTAAGCTAGCAACATCCGCCGCATAGCCTACTGAAAGCATGGCCATTGGTATGTATTGCATTGGAATAACGAAAGCTTCTCTTGCACTATCAGCATTGAAACCACCCATTTGATGCGCCATGAGCCCCATGCTACTGGCTTGTAAGCAGACATTTTCAGCCGCGGCACCTGTGTCATATTGCGCCCAGCGATTAGGCTGCTGATTGTGGTTAAACAAGGTATCTGCACACACCAGCAACAATACTGGGGCATCTTTCACCCAAGTTTGATTACTAGGTGCCAGGCAATCAAACGCTTGCTGCCAAGCTTGTGCATCCTCATTTTTATTCCATACAATAAACCGCCAAGGTTGATCGCCAAAGCAAGAGGGCGCCCAGCGCGCGGCTTCAAGCAAGGCGATGATCTGCGTATGGCTGACAGATTGGCCAGTATCATAGGCTCGACCACTCCAGCGATTAGCGATGATCTCGTGAATAGGCACTTGGGTATTAGCTGGTTTATGCATGATGTGTATCCACTAAAATCTAGGCGCTTAGAAATGGATAGTCAGTGTATCCCTTTTCAGTGCCGCCGTAGAAAGTTGATGAATCGGCTTCATTTAATGGTGCATTCGTTCTATAACGCTCAACTAAATCCGGATTAGCGATAAATGGTACGCCGTAAGCGATCACATCAGCGTGACCGCTAGCAATAGCGGCATTACCACGTGCTTTGTCATAGCCTAAATTGGCCATATAAGATCCTTTAAATAACTGACGCATGGCGACAAAATCAAATGAATTATCTTGACCACTCATATCACCTTCAATGGTGTGTAAATACGCGAGATTAAATTGATTAAGTGCGCTTGTTACATAATTAAATAAAGCTTGCGGGTTGCTATCGTGCATGTCGTTGAAAGGATTAACGGGTGAAATACGAATACCTACTTTATCAGCGCCTGCAACGTCTACCACGGCTTTGGTCACTTCCATTAAAAAGCGTGCGCGGTTTTCAAAACTACCACCGTAGTTATCTGTACGCTTATTACTGCCATCGCGTAAAAACTGATCAATGAGATAGCCATTCGCAGCATGAATTTCCACGCCATCAAAACCGGCTGCCAGCGCAGATTGAGCAGCATGTACGTAATCTGCAACAATGGCTGGTAACTCATTAGCATCTAAGGCACGAGGCTCAACGTAATCAACCAAGCCTTGGTAAGTAAATGCCTGACCAGCGGGCTTAACCGCGGAGGGTGCTACTGGCAAAGCGCCATTTGGCAATAATGTTGGATGTGAAATTCGGCCTACATGCCATAGTTGTATGACAATTTTACCGCCTTTAGCATGCACGGCATCCGTCACCTTTTTCCAGCCAGCCACTTGTGCATCAGTATAAATGCCGGGCAAAGCAGGATAGCCATGCGCCATCACTGAGATTGGCGTTGCTTCAGTAATAATTAAGCCTGCTGAAGCACGTTGCTCGTAGTAAGTCACGTTCATTGGCTGCGGCACTCCGCCCTCGGCAGCTCTATTTCTGGTCAATGGTGCCATCACCATACGATTCTTAAGGCTGATTGAACCTAAATTAACTGCGCTGAATAAATCTAATGCCATGGCTATCTCCAAAAAAATTAATAAATGCTGCGACAGCATCACCTGAATTATTCTAATTGACTGCTAGAATTATTATTTAGCAGCCAGAATTGGTACAGAAGTATTTACATTTCGTAAATTAAATATGCGACTATTATGCTGTTTTAAATCATAGGATCAATTTAAATAATCAAATGGTGATGATGAACGATTTTGAATAGTTTTACTAGCATTGATGCTGGCCAATCTGTCAGCCAACAGCTCTCATGCTTACACGATTTAAGTTTAAGATTCTAATTAAACATTCCGTGATGGGATCTTCAGGTAAATCAAACAGCAATACCTCTGCGTCTGCCTGTGACAGAATCTCTAAAGTGACGTCATCATGAATTGCCATCGCATCACCTTGTGCCAACTCAAAACCATTGAGCAAAACATTACCGCTTGTAATTTGTAAATATAAATTTCGCCCTGTACTTGCCTATTTAAACGAACCGTTGCAAAATCAAGATATCCTACGGCACCCCACCGTTACTGTCGGTGATGGCTCACGTGAGTTAACACCCTGCACATCGGGCATTTTATCTGGACAGGACATTTAGTGGCGCCCGATATGCAGGCAAAACTTGAGGCGCAAATTGCAGGCTTGGGCGCGTAGGGTATTGTCCTAAGAACATGGCCGAAAAGCACGTTGCTGTTGCTACAGAGGCGTTGGTAATCAAGTTAAGAGCGTTTCACCATGCTAACCATGTCGTTAGCGTGGCGTAACAAAGGCGGAAAAGCACAACAATGGCTACTTAGAGCACTACTCCCGCTAACCATGGACGATTTATTAACGTAATACACACTGTATGCAACAATGCATATCAGCGTATTAAATAAGGAGCGACCTCTAATCATGTCACAAGACCAATTGCCAGATGAATTTGCACCACTCAACAGAATTGCGATTAGAGCCATGTTGTGGCTCAATGGCTTTGCTCATATTGTGATTGGATTAGCATTGGCAGCCTCTGTCGTCATGTTTACTTGGTTGTTTTTCAAAGACGTACAAGAAGCGGCTTATGCACACAACCTTGTCCATGGCTTCTTACATGCCTTGGGCACGCTCATGTTGTTATGGTCCATTTCCGCATTAATTTCGGCAGAAATACGCTATTTAAATGGCAGTAAATTAATTGTTGAAACCTTTATTGAAGTGGTGTTGGTGTTATTTTTACGAAAATTAATCGTCATGCCCGTGCAAGACGCCTCGCCAACCTTTGAAGAAGTTGGCATGTGGGTAGGTGGCGCCTTTATGATGGGCCTACTTTACGTACTTATTCGCTGGAGCCAAAAACAACCGCAGGAATAAATACTCACTCGATAGTCCGTCTAATTCAAAAGAATCACTCAATGCAAAATATCACCCAAGCAATTATCGCAAAAGCCAGTGAAGTCATTTTAGGTAAAGACCAGAAAATCAAGCTGGCACTAGCTTGTATATTGGCGCGAGGACATTTACTGATTGAAGACTTGCCTGGCATGGGAAAAACCACCCTCGCCCATACAATGGCACAGGTATTAGGCTTGCAGTTTCAGCGCGTGCAATTTACCAGCGACTTATTACCCGCAGATGTTTTAGGCGTATCGGTGTACGATAGAACCGCTGCCAATTTCAAGTTCCATCCTGGCCCAGTGTTTACCAACGTGCTGTTAGCGGATGAAATTAACCGCGCCACACCCAAAACACAAAGCGCGCTGCTTGAGGTAATGGAAGAGGCGCAAGTGACGATTGACGCTGCGACTTACCCGCTACCTCAACCATTTTTTGTGATTGCAACGCAAAACCCAAGCTCACAAATCGGCACATTTGCGCTACCAGAATCTCAACTAGATCGTTTTTTAATGCGTATTACCTTGGATTATCCTGATGCAGCGTCTGAACGTAAGCTGCTACAAAGTGATGGAGGGCGCGATAAGTTATCACACATAAGCGCTGTGGTTGATGGCCAGCAACTGCAAAGCCTGCAAAGCTCCTGCCAGAACATTCATGTCTCTGATGCCCTATTAGACTACCTGCAAGCGATACTGCAACATACGCGACTATCAACAAAATTTAACACAGGCTTGTCGCCACGTGCTGGCTTGGGCTTAAAGAAAAGTGCACAAGCATGGGCCATGATTGCAGGGCGTGACCACGTAACGCCTGAAGATATTCAAGCCATATTTCCCAGCGTTGCAGGTCACAGGCTAGTCAGTAACAACCACTTAGATGGCAATGCTGAGAATGTCATGAACGTATTAAACGCCGTTACGATTCCTTAATTTTCCAAGGATTAGTTTGGCATGGTAAAAACCTTTAACATCCCGGGGAAATTTAAGCTTATCGCACTTAACACTTGGTTTCGCACCGCGAAACAGGTAGGCAATACTACGCAATTAAGCCGCAGGCACATCTATATTTTACCTACACGTTTTGGCTGGCTTTACGTGGTGCTATTGGTCGCGCTACTCACTGGCGCTATCAACTACTCGCTTAGTTTAGGCTTCGCAATGACCTTTTTACTGACCGGGCTTGGTTTGGTTAGCATGTTGCACTCATGGCGTAATTTAGCAAATCTAAAGATTTCCGTACTGCGTGCGCAACCTGTATTTACAGGTCAAGAAGCCATATTTGAACTATCAGTTTTAGAAGAAAGTAATCGTGCGCGCTATGCTATAAAGGCAACATTAGCGCATCACAACAATATCTTTACACACATGCATTCAGACGATATTGTAAATGGCGACCTTCAAGATATTTCAGCACTGAGCCAAAGCGTTTTTAAATTAGCACTTGCTAGCCAACAACGCGGCTGGTTAAAAGCACCGCGCATTACATTTTCCACAGAGTTTCCAGTGTCTCTTTTTTACGTATGGGCTTACGCCAAGATGGAAGCACAATGTTTAATTTACCCAGCGCCTAGCCTACACAGCCCCATTAACCCAAGCGCCACTGCGCAAGGGTTCAGTGGCAAAAATCAAGCACAGCAAGGTGATGATGATTTTGTAGGGCATCGCAATTATCAGTTTGGCGACTCACCAAAACGTGTGGATTGGAAAGCGTCATCGCGCGAGCAA
>CAINWC010000281.1 GCA_903854305.1 uncultured Pseudomonadota bacterium
AGTCCAACCCGTAAAGCCATGCGTGATGCAGAGTTAAGCATTGAAGACATTAATGGTGTGGTGATGGTTGGTGGCGCCACTAGAATGCCGCAGGTACGTAAAACAGTCGCTGAATACTTTAAACAAACACCGCTGACTAATTTAGATCCTGACAAAGTCGTCGCGTTGGGTGCGGCGATTCAAGCCAATGTACTGGCTGGTAACAAAAGTGATGAAGACTTATTATTGCTCGACGTAATTCCACTGTCTTTAGGTTTAGAAACCTATGGCGGCCTCACTGAAAAAGTAATTCACCGTAACAGCACGCTGCCTGTTGCACGTGCGCAGGAGTTCACCACTTATAAAGACGGCCAAACCGCCATGAGTATTCATGTGGTGCAAGGAGAACGTGAATTGGTGAGCGACTGCCGCTCACTTGCACGCTTTGAACTACGTGGCATTCCACCTATGGTCGCGGGTGCTGCACGTATTCGCGTCACATTTACCGTAGATGCTGATGGCTTGTTATCTGTTTCTGCGCGTGAAACTTCGACCAATGTTGAAGCGCATATTGCCGTTAAGCCTTCGTACGGATTAAGTGAAGATGAAATCACTAATATGCTCAAAGCTTCATTTAACAGTGCAGAGGCCGATAAAAAAGCCCGCATGCTAGCTGAGGCCAGAGTTGCGGCTGGGGCGATTCTAGAAGCGGTCACGATGGCGTTAGCCACTGATAGTGAGCTGATCAGCGCAGAAGAAAAGCAAGCTATTGAAGCCGAAATGCAACGCCTGTCTTTAATTAAAGAAACGCAAGATGACGATGCGATTCATAAAGGCGTTGAAGCGCTTAACCACGCGACTGAAGCCTTTGCTGCGGCTCGTATGAATGCCAGCGTAAGCCGTGCGTTAGCGGGTAAAAAATTAGATTCGATTAACTTGTAGTATTGATATTTAATATCTTCACTACAATAAGGAAACAACATGCCACAAATCATCATATTGCCACACGTAGAACTCTGTCCAGAAGGCGCAGCGATTGAAGCCAAAACAGGCGAATCAATCTGTGATGTGCTTTTAAACAATCATATTGATATTGACCATGCTTGCGACCAAGCCTGTGCTTGCACAACCTGCCACGTGATCGTTCGCGAAGGCTTTAAATCATTGAATGCATCCAATGACCAAGAAGATGACTTGCTGGATAAAGCTTGGGGATTAGAACCGAACTCACGGTTATCATGCCAAGCCATTGTGGGTACAGAAGACTTAGTAGTAGAAATCCCTAAATACAGTATCAACATGGCTAAAGAAGGCCATCGTTAAACCGCCCAAAAATATTTCGCTAGAATAATGATTTTGAATGGTCGAAAGTCACTCGGCCAGAACTGACATCATAAACTGCTGCAGCAATACCAATCTGCTTGGCTTCTAGCATGCTGCTTATAATCTCGCTGCCATCCAAAATCGCTTGAATTTGAAACTCGACATTGGATTGACACACCCGGCCAACAAACTCCAAATCATTTGAATCGCTATGCTGAGCAAGTGCTTGCTCATGCTGAACCGCTGGTTGGATATGCTTTAGAATCTCGCCAATGTGACCACCCGTATAATTGTCGCAAGCCGCCTTTACCGCACCACAACCGCTGTGGCCAAGCACTACAATCAACTTGCTACCCAAATATTTAATAGAAAATTCCAAGCTGCCAATCGCAAAAGGCGATGCAATATTGCCCGCAAGACGCACGCTGAAAATATCACCTAAACCTTGGTCGAAGATAATTTCTGATGCGGTACGTGAATCACTGCAACCCAAAATAGCCGCAAAAGGATGTTGCTTATCTTTAGTGATATTGACAATATTCAAGAAATCTCGATGCAATGAAAGGCTTTTGGTAAAGCGCTCATTGCCTTCAATCAATACATCAAGTGCCTCTTTTGGCTTGATTTTATCGCGGTCTAGTAATGGATGTTTATACAATGATTTCTCTTTAAAGTAAGTAAGCGGTTAAAACTACGTTATCGTTTGTGATATTTGCTATGTAAATTATCCCAGTGCACTTCTACCGTGCCGCCAGCGGCAATGTATTGCTTTTGCCAGCCGCTCAATAAATCGATACAGGCATGATCAATATACGCTAAATCTTCAAACTCAATCTTCACGTCTTTTTTAAGTGCTAAACCTTCTAGTACCGCAGCGAGTTTAGGTAATCCAATAATAGTTGCAGAACCAAACAAATGCACCTCAACGGCTTTATTTTCTGCATTATCTACAATTTTTACGACTAAATGTGAGAACACATACAGCAACTTAATGAGTGACAGCATCAAGCCAACCATAATGCCCGTCAGCAAGTTAAAGCTCACAATCGTGATAATGGTGATGACATAAATAGCGACTTCAGCACGGCCGAAGCTTAACAACTCTTTCAACACTTTTGGGTAGGCCAGCTTAAAACCAGTGTATACAAGCACTGCAGCCAAAGCCGCCACTGGAATATATTGCAAGGTAAAGGTGAATACGCTAATGAAAAGTAACAACCAAAAGCCATGCATAATGGTTGAAGCGCGGGATACTGCGCCTGCTGCTACGTTAGCACTTGAGCGCACAATGACACCAGTCATCGGCAACACGCCTAGAAAGCCACATAAAGTATTACCTAAACCTTGTGCAAGTAACTCTCTATCGTATTTAGTACGTACACCACTGTGCATTTGATCAACCGCGGAGGCTGAAAGTAGCGACTCAGCACTGGCTACAAAAGCCAGTGACAGCACAGCAACAAGCACTGGTAAATTAAATGTTGCATAAAAATCCGCCAAACTTGGTAATTGCACCGCATTTAAAAAATGGTTCATGTCATCCGGGTTGCTAAACAGATTAGTGATGTACTTAAGTGGTAAATGCAGCACATTGGCCACTAAAATCGCCAGCAAAACGCCAACCAATGCCCCTGGTACCAGCTTGAGTTTTTTTGGTGCAAATTTTGTCCACAATACAATCGCGGCAATGGTCAGCAAGCCAATAAGCCCTGCGTTTAAATTGCCATTCTGGCCAGAAATACTCTCCATAATCGCCGTAGGAAAGTTCATGATATTTTGAATACCATTAGATGAAGGCTTGCGGTCTAACATAATGTGAAACTGTGAACCGATGATTAAAATACCGATACCCGCCAACATGCCATGAATCACCGCCGGAGAAATTGCCCTAAACCACACGCCCAATTTAAAGTGGCCTGCAAGCATTTGCACCATACCTGCCAACATTAAAATCTCACCAAACATCATAATGCCATGCTTAGCGATAATCTCGACTACCAACACCACCAAACCAGCCGCAGGGCCGCTGACCGTCAAAGGTGAACCCGCCACAGCGCCAATCACAATGCCGCCAATAATACCGGTAATCACGCCAGCTGTAGGTGGCAAGCCTGAAGCAATGGCAATCCCTAAACATAAAGGAATTGCGACCAAAAACACCACGATGGACGCTAGAAAGTCTTGACTAAAATCGGCTTTGAATTGGTTTAAATTGAATAGGTTATTTGGCATGATGCACTTTCAATTATGATTGAATGTAAGGTGTTTTTGTAGCCGAATTATACCTGATGAAGCCTCTATGAGATGAACGAAAAATTAGATAAGACAAACCCATTAGCTTGTCGCTCCGCCAATGAAAAAACCCGCCAAAGCGGGTTTTAGATTTACAAGACTAAGAAGTGATTCTTAGAATTTGTAAGTTAGGTCTAATTGAATTAAATCAAAGTTTTTGATGTCGCCTGACATATCGCCACTACCAAATGCGTAGTAGCTAGTGTTCTTTTTCTTACCGTGTGAAACAGCAAAGTTAAGAGCAACAGCATCTTCTAAATTGTATTGAGCTTTAAATGTAGTGCCCTTAATATTTACACGACTATCAAATATATCAGAATCTACTTGTGCAGCATCAAGTGACCAAGCACCTACGTCTTGATACCAAACACGTGCTTGCCAGTCACCTTTAACCATTTTATTACCTTCAAAGGCTTTTAAGTCTTTAGCAGAACCAACAGCAACACCTAACATCCACGCCGTATCATCGCTACCTTGTGATCCATTTAATGCAGCAGTTATAAGTGAATTTTTAGCGCGATCATCAGCACTTGTATTAACAACGTAGTCACCGAACAAACGTACACCAACACTACTTGTAGCCATATAGTTAATTTCAGCTGGGATATCGATTGTATCTAAATCATTCGCTGAAAAAGCATTTGCTGCAGTGTTTAATACACCAAAGTTTGTTTTATATGGGTTTTTAGTAATTGTCGTATAAGTAATAGCTGCTTTAGCCGATGTACGATCATTCAAAGCGTACTTACCACCTGCTTGGAAAGCAAGTTCTTCTGAAGAGCCGTATGCCGTAGTAGAACCAGTAGTTGCTTGTGGTACACCGCCAGAAAGCGATCTTTTACCCGCATAAATATTTTGAACACCTGTTAAGAAAATATCAGCATCGCCTACTTTGAATTTAGCTTGCTCAGACAAACCTTCAACTGTTAAGTCAGCATCCCAAACCATTGGTGTAATGTACAATGGACTTGTCATACGACCAGCTTCAAGTGTTAACCAGTCAGTCGCTTTATAACCAACCATAGCACGCTTTACCCATACCGCTTGCTTACCATTAATATTGCCCGGTGTAGCTGAACCAGCATTCTGGCCAAAGTCAGCATTATCAGAACGACCAGCAGAACCCATAGCAAGCGCTAAATCAGAATACCAATTGCCTGCCTCTGTCTTAACACCTAAAGTCACTTTATAACGTGGACGACCTAAATTTACGTCAACATTAGCTGGTGTTGTGGTTTGACGATCTTCGTAACGAACACGAATATCACCGTAAATTGTCGCGTTATCAATAGCATCAGAAACTTTTATTTTTGAAGCTTTTTTCAATGCTTTAGCTTGACCAGCAGCTTCGTCTGAATGGCCTTTAGTTAATAAAGCGCCTTCTTCTTCTGTTAATACGCCTTTAGCTACTAGCGCGTTAACGATATCTGTTGTTGAATCGGCCATTGCATTAGCGCCAAAGCCCATTAACATTGAGCCAGCGAGTGTTGCAGCCACCAAGTTACTTAGTTTAAAATTCATCAAAAATTCCCTTAGTTAAATAATTTTGCAGTTATGTTTTTCAACAGGATGCATTTTGTTATTTATATATGACAGTTTGATGACATAGAACTAATTAGTGGGTTATTGACAACATTAGCGTTGTATTTTTACAACAACAAAAAACCGCTAGCTAAATTGAATTAGCGTAGCGGTCACGTGCGAATCATCTGCTTTCGCATACGAATAACCAGCATTAGCTGGTATATTCTGCGGAGAATGCCCTTGCGGTCTTAATTACTTTAGCACTACAAGTACTAGCTTTCAGCGCGCATGTGCGGGAACAAAATCACATCACGAATACTTGCACTGTCGGTAATCATCATCACCAAACGGTCTATACCAATGCCGCAACCGCCTGTTGGTGGCATACCGTATTCTAAAGCGCGAATAAAGTCTGCATCATAGAACATCGCTTCATGGTCACCCGCTTCTTTGGCCTTCATCTGTGCGTGGAAGCGTGCTGCTTGGTCTTCAGCATCGTTCAACTCACTAAAGCCATTGGCAATTTCACGCCCTGTAACAAACAGTTCAAATCGCTCTGTCACTTCAGGGTCCGTATCTGACGCACGTGCCAACGGTGAAACTTCAACAGGGTAATCAATAATATAGGTTGGGTTCCACAATTGGCTTTCGGCTGTTTCTTCAAATAACGCTAACTGCAACGCACCTAAGCCTGCATGGTCGAATGGTTTTGTGCCAAACTTGATAATTTCCGCACGTAAGAATGCTGCGTCATTTAACTGCTCTAATGTGTATTCTGGCGCATATTTTTGAATCGCGCCGACAATGGTCAATCGCTCAAATGGCTTGCTTAAATCAAGCTCACGGCCTTGATATTGCAGCACTGCTGAACCCGTAGCGGCAATTGCCGCAGTACGAATGCAGCGTTCAGTAAAGTCCATCAACCACAAGTAATCGGTATAAGCCGCATAAAACTCCATCATGGTAAATTCTGGGTTATGGCGTACGCTTAGGCCTTCATTTCTAAAATTACGGTTCACTTCAAACACACGCTCAAAACCGCCTACGACCAATCTTTTCAGGTATAGCTCAGGTGCAATACGCATGTACATTTGCATATCCAACGCATTGTGATGTGTAATAAAAGGCTTGGCTGATGCGCCACCTGGAATCGGGTGCAACATCGGCGTTTCAACTTCTAAAAATTGATTTTCAAGCATAAAACCGCGAATCGCTGAAACTACTTTGCTACGTGCGATAAACGTTGCACGCGTTTCTTCAGACATAATCAAATCTATATAGCGCTGGCGATATTTCACTTCTTGATCTTGCAAGCCATGGAACTTTTCTGGAAGCGGACGCAATGATTTCGTCAGCAAACGCAATTCTGAAGCCTTCACAGAAAGCTCACCCGTTTTAGTTTTAAACAACACGCCTTTAGCCGCGATAATATCGCCCATATCCCAATGTTTGAAAGCTTCGTAAATCGCCTCGCTATTGGCATCAGCCAAATTGTCTTTTGAAATAAAGAGCTGAATGCGACCCGTGCTATCTTGCACTGTGGCAAAGCTTGCCTTACCCATTACGCGTTTTAACATCATGCGACCAGCAATGCTTACACGCACAGCTTTTGGGTCAAGCGTATCATTTTCAAATCCACCAAACTCAGCATGCAAAGCTGCTGCTTGATGCTCAGGCTTAAAGTCGTTCGGAAAAGCAGCGCCTCCATTTAATTTAGCGGCTTCACGAATCGCTTTTAGCTTTTCTCGGCGCTCGGCGATGACGTGATTTTCATCAATGGCTACTACTTCAATATTTTGGTTATCGCTCATTCTTAAACTCCCTGTTTCAAACTTTCCATAATAAACGGGTCGAGGTCGCCATCTAGCACGCCTTGGGTATTGCCTATTTCTACGTTGGTGCGCAAGTCTTTAATGCGGCCCTGGTCCAACACGTAACTGCGGATTTGATGTCCCCATCCGATATCAGTTTTAGCGTCTTCAAGTGCTTGTTTTTCAGCATTACGCTTGTTTAACTCTAAGTTATACAACGCGCCTTTTAGCATACTCATGGCTTCGTCGCGGTTTCGATGTTGCGAGCGGTCATTTTGACATTGCACGACCACACCAGTAGGAATATGCGTAATGCGCACAGCAGAATCGGTTTTATTGATGTGTTGGCCACCCGCACCAGAAGCGCGATAGGTATCTACGCGCAAATCAGCGGGGTTGATGTCAATTTGAATACTGTCGTCCACTTCAGGAAAAATCTGCACGCTGGCAAAGCTGGTGTGGCGCTTGGCGTTAGAATCAAAAGGCGATTTGCGCACCAATCGATGCACGCCATTCTCAGTACGAAGCGTTCCGTAAGCATAATCGCCGGTAATCTTGATGGACGCGCCTTTAATACCCGCCACATCACCATCTGAAAGCTCGAGCACTTCTACCTTGAAGCCTTTGCGCTCGGCGTAGCGCAAGTACATGCGCAGCAACATATTGCACCAATCTTGCGCCTCAGTGCCGCCACTGCCTGACTGAAACTCCACAAAGCAATTTGCGCTATCAAGCTCGCCCGAAAACATGCGCTGAAATTCCATCTCGGCGATTTGTTTTTCCAACGCTTGCGAATCCGTTTCTACACTTGATAACGTATCGTCATCTGCTTCTTCACGCGCCATATCAAATAGCTCTTGCGCGTCTTTTAAGTTGGTTTCTAGGCCTTGTAGATTATGCACAATCAGCTCTAAACTGCGCTTTTCTTTGCCAAGCTTTTGTGCCTTTTCGGCATTGTTCCAAATGTTAGGGTCTTCCATCAACCCGTTCACTTCTTCTAAGCGTTGCGACTTAGTCTCAAAGTCAAAGATACCCCCGAAGGGCGTTATTGCGTTCGACTAAATCGACTAAGCGATTGGCAATAATATTGAGTTGTTCGGCTTCCATAATCGCTTCTATAAATGACTTGCAGTGCTGTTAAAAGGCGACATTATACAGTAAAGGACGCCCCTTTTTACTCCACTCAAACGCACCAAGCGCCATCAAGATAAATCACCTGCTCATCTAGCGTGACTTGTTCGGTCACTGCAAATACATCTATGTGGTATTTACCGTCGCCGCGTTTAAAGTTGGGTTTACCGTAGATGCCATGTTTGGCGCCTAAGGACAAGTGCACGCCGCACATGCGCTCAAAGCTGCCTATATCGCTAACGCTGCGGTCTTTGGTGAAGGCTCGATTCAGGCCAAAGCCGATTTCGCGTAACCAGACCACATCCTCGTCGGCGCGAATATTGGCCAGTACTGCGTCAAATTCTGGCGTGCTGCCTTCAGTGGCAACCACTTGGCCTTTTTCAACAATCAAGGTGATCGGTTTAGCTGGGCGATTGACTCTGTACTGGGTGTCGCCAAAGGCAAAAATGCGCACACGACCATGCACAGACTCAAGATCGCGCGCTTCGGTGAACACCTCACCAATAGGAAACTGACCACCTACATTTTGCATCTCACTGTAATCGCCCACATTGAGTTTGGCTGATTCAAAAGGTGAATCAAAGACCAAGCGGGCATCGGGAAACTGATCACCACCACTGTCTAAGCAACCATATTGCGCTTGGTCGATAATCGCTTTGAGGCTGCTTCCTACACCGCGAAAATACACTGGGTCATATGCAAGCGCATCGAGGTAGTAACGCACTTCTGCACCTATCATACGACTTAAATGCGGATGCTCGATAACCTTGAGTCCACGCTTAAACAGCTCAACACGGATGCGAAAAGCCTCCAGCCTGAAGTTGGTCGATTGAACCAAAACCACCAAGTCTGAGGCAGCTAATCCAGCAAATACCGCTAGCACAGTATCGGGGCTATTTTTGCCAAAGTCGATGAATTGCGCCTCTGGCAGGCAGTGCTGATAAGCTTGCGTTAAAATGTTAGCCAATTCACAAGCGGTATCAAATACCACCACCGCTTTGTGCGGGGCAGCGTGTTGGACGACATGAGTCAATATATCGTTCAAGTTCTTTTCAGCAACGCAAACTAGCGTAGCGCTTATCTCTTCGAGCTTAACTACATCAATGCTTCCATTAAGTTCATTGGAAAATTCTGTCGTGTTAATTATCGCCATTAGATTAGTGGGCTGCTTTTGCAACAAGATTGACCACCTCACCGTCTTCTTTAGTAAAAACACCAATGCTTGGGTTTTCTAAGATTTCCAATACCAGCTCAGATGGACGACATAACTTCACACCTTTTACCGTCACCACAATGGGGCGATTGATTAAAATTGGATGTTGCAACATGGCATCAATCAAAGCGTCATCCGACAGCGTTAAATCATCTAAACCAAGCTCATTATAAGGTGTGCCTTTTTCACGCAATAAATCACGCGGAGTAATGCTCATGGCGAAAATTAATTCAAGCAAACGTTCACGCGTAGGCGGGTTCTTTACATACTCAATCACTTCCGGCTCAACGCCGCTAGCTTGAATCATAGCCAAAGTATTACGTGAAGTGCCGCAGGCCGGGTTATGGTAAATCGTTATTTTATTGTTAGGCATCAAAGTTGATCTTTATCATTTAATATTCAATTATTTCATTTTATACTCGCAGATTTAACCACAGGCAGTTAAAATCACGAAATAACTATAAATTAACAATTTAGACATAAATTCGAAACAAAATTGTAATAATTACGAGAGGATAAAATATGGCAAACGTCGTTTTTGGTCGGTTGATGGCAGCAATATCACCGCGCAATGATAATTACTTTGTACTATTTAACAACTTAGCAGATTGCGCTGTAAAGGGCTCTAAAGTACTGGCAATGATGACTGCGGTAAATGATCCTGAAAAATTTGAAGAACATTTCGCTGAAATTAGAAAAATTGAATCTGAAGCGGATGAATACACCAAAGAAATTCTCATTTCATTACATAAAACATTTATTACCCCGTTTGATCGCCGTGAAATTCGCGAATTAGCCATGGCCTTAGATGACATTATTGATTACATGGAAGATATTCCACAGAGCTGTAAAATCTATGGCAACTCTAACTTTACGCCAGAAATGGTGGCGCTCGGCCAGATTTTATTGCGTGCGGCTGAAAAAGTTCGCGATGCTGTAAACATGCTATCAGACATGAAAAATGCAGAGCGTATTTTACGCACTTGCGAAGAAATCAGCGGCATTGAAGGCGAAGCGGACCACGTAATGCGCGCAGGGATGCATCGTTTATTTGCAGAGGAATCTGACGCTCGCGTGATTATTCGCTCAAAAGAACTTTATGATCTTTTTGAAGAAGCGGTAGATAGCTGCGAAGACGTTGCAGACGTGATTCACGGCGTAGTGCTAGAACGAATTTAAGGCGGAAATCTAATGATAGATCATGCGCTTCTAATCATGGCCTTGCTGATATTGGTGGCCTTAATATTCGATTTTTTAAATGGCTTCCACGATGCAGCAAACTCCATTGCACTAATGGTTTCAACGCGCTTACTCACGCCACAAGCTGCCGTAGTTTGGGCCGCTTTTTTCAACTTAGTCGCCTTTCTATTCTTTGGCCTGCATGTCGCCAACACTGTGGGTAAAGGTATTATTTCAAAAGAGATCATCGACAATGCCGTGATATTTGGTGCGCTTGGTGGCGCCATCTCGTGGAATTTGATTACCTGGTGGTTTGGTATCCCTTCGTCGTCATCTCATGCTCTAGTGGGTGGCTTAGTCGGTGCGGGCGTTGCCAAATCTGGTACTGGCGCTATTGTTGCAGCAGGTCTTCTTAAAACCTCGCTTGCGATTATTTTATCGCCGCTGTTTGGGCTTTTATTAGCGCTCATACTTTCGGTTGCGGTGTTATGGATATACGAAAAATCATCGCCCTACCCCACGGAGCGTAGATTCAATAAATTGCAATTCGTTTCATCATCGCTCTATAGTTTAGGCCACGGCGGGAACGATGCACAAAAGACCATGGGTATTATTGCCGTGCTGTTATATGCAAACGGCTATTTACATGGTGATTTTAACGTGCCATTTTGGGTGGTTATTTCATGTCAGATCGCCATGGGCTTAGGCACGCTGTTTGGCGGCTGGCGCATTGTGCGTACTATGGGCATGGGCATTACGCGTATTCGTCCATCTGGTGGCTTTTGTGCACAAACTTCGGGTGCAATTGCTTTGTTTATCGCCACATCACTAGGCATTCCAGTTTCGACCACACACACCATCACAGGTGCGATTATTGGTGTTGGTATGTCAAGACGTGTTTCAGCCGTACGCTGGGGCTTAGCTTCGCGCATCGTCTGGGCATGGGTGCTCACCATTCCATGTGCAGGCTTGATTGCCGCAATGAGTTATCACTTAGGCCGCACATTTTTGTAATGCATTGATATTAAAAAGCCATCAACTAAAATAGGTCTCTTCGGAGGCCTTTTTATTGTAATAAAATTGTCACTGTCATATTTGTCATAAACTTGTCACATTAAGTGTTTAACATTCGTTTCAGTTTAAGAAACAACTTTTAACTCTGATGGAGCTTTTATGAACAAAATGCTAACCAAATCTATGCGAATTGCAGCTTTGCTTGCAGTTACATTTTCAACAACACACGTTTTTGCTGCCGACAAAATCATTAAAATTGATGGTTCAAGCACGGTATATCCAATCACTGAAGCGATGGCTGAAGAATTCCAAAAATCACAAAAAGTAAAAGTCACTGTGGGTGAATCTGGTACTGGCGGTGGCTTCAAAAAATTCTGCCGTGGTGAAACAGATATTTCTGATGCATCACGCCCTATTACTCAAAAAGAAATGGACTCATGTAAAGAAGCTGGTATTCAATACATTGAGTTACCAATTGCTTATGATGCATTAACAGTCGTAGTCAACTCAAAAAATGACTGGGTAAAAAGCTTGAGCGTTGAAGAGCTAAATAAGATCTGGAAACCAGGTTCTAACGTTAAAAACTGGAAACAAGTAAACCCAGCGTATCCTGATAAAGCCATGGGTCTATATGGTCC
>CAINWC010000282.1 GCA_903854305.1 uncultured Pseudomonadota bacterium
AATTGCAATTCGAAACTAGTTTTTACGGAGCTTAATTGAAAAAGAGTCAACCTCACCTACGCAACCCGGTCAAGGCAGATTTGATCTGGGCCGCGGCCTGTGCGGCATATCGTTTAAATAATGGATATGCCAAGGTGGCTGATATGATAGGTGATCAAGTGATTCGTTCTGCTAATAAGGATGTTGTCCGTCAGTGCATCGATGATACAACTTTGATTACAGATACTGACCGCGAGCAAGCAGAACAATGTCGTAGGCACATGGCGTCATTGGTTACCATGCGGGCTCTCAAAACCGAGCTACAAGACTGGGATAAAGTCGTTGCCCGTATATGCGAGCAAGACGAAGTCAATACTGGATATGACCTAGCGGTAATTTCCGCCATGCCGCATAGTTATGCCAATTATTTGGCCAAAGAAGCGGTCAGTGCTAGATTAGTTCGGTGTGAGGACGACCATGTAGGTAAACTTGGTGATAAGGTTGAACTGGCCGTAGAGATTGTTCAAAACAATTATAGCACTAAGTTTGATACTTGGTTTGTTAGTGGCATTACACTAGATAACCATGCAGTATTTTTTGCATATCGTGAATCGCTAAAGTCAAATTCGGTGATAAACATTCGTGGTACAGTCAAACGACTCGTTGACCGTGCTACCCAACTTAACCGAGTCAAAATTGTAGGAGAACTAGCATGAAAGGTTTTATTCTAGGCACAGTGTTTGGTATTTTGATTTGCACCGTCGGAGTTACCGGAATCGCTAAGATTTTGGACAATGGAGTGTCCAAAGTACAAGAAGTATCCAAAGAGGCCGCCAAATAATGCACCCATTTGACCATCCTTCTGACACCGCCACTATTGTAGGAAATAACATAGATGACTGGGCAAATAGCATAGATCATAACTATCTTACTGTGTGTCGGGGGAAAAAAGTCTTAGAAATAGCAAGCTTCGATGGTAAGATAGCCCGTCGGATATTGCAACATAATCCGCTAAGTTTAGTCATGGTCGAGCCATATATAAGTCCTGATGTTCCTTTAAGTGATAATATCAACCATGTGTCTGGTGATATCAATTTGTGGTTATCTAAACCTAGACCTGCAGAAGTGGTTATCTGTTTTGGCCTTTTATATCATTTACATAACTCATTGCATCTAACAGAATTAATAGTTAATTACTGCAATCCAGAAACCATAATATTTGATAACGTAGTGGCTCCGCATCCATTACAATTTAACCATGAACCTAACAATGTTGCAGGTTCTCGCCAAACAACAACACAATGGAAATATGCTCCATTTAACTTAGTAACTCCGTTTTTTATCATCAACAATAGTCTAGACCATATGGGGTATGATCTAGTCAAATCTCATCATTTAAGGTGTAATGAATTTGGTAAATCAAATAGTTGGGTAGCCGAATGGAGGAAAAAACGGTAATCAAAAGCATACATTATGGTTGACAATTAATACCCATTCAGCTATAATAGTATTTGTAGTATGTAATAAAGGTAGTACAGTAGTTTAGTTTAAATCAACTTAATAGGCAACT
>CAINWC010000283.1 GCA_903854305.1 uncultured Pseudomonadota bacterium
AGGTAATAAAGTTGCAATTGAGAAGATCCATGAAATATAGCTGCCAACAATGTTTAATGCTAGCGAAACAAGGAAACAAAACAAAGCGAACCACCAAAACTCAGGTAGTTTCGCACGACCATTGAAATCTGCATATTTTTGAAAACATAACTTGATTGATTCTTGAAAGTTCATTTTTATCACTCCCTAGTGTTTGTTATATAGCTGAGAAAAATATTAACATATTGAATAAGTTACGCAAGCTTAAGTCGCATTGAATTACATCGAATGCAATTTTGGTGACCAAGTTTTAAGCTCTTTTTCCGCCAGCTTATAATCAGGATAAATGCTGGCAACCACCGCCCAAAATTTAGCTGAGTGATTCATTTCTATCAGGTGTGCAAGCTCATGGCAAACTACATAATTGATGATATGTGGCGGAGCTTGCAGTAAGCGCCAATTAAGTCGAATTTCTTTGCGGCTATTACAGCTGCCCCAGCGAGACTTAGCGTTAGATAAACTGAGTGATGTGAAATTTACGCCTAATTTGGTAGAAAATATTTCCAAACGTCTCGAAAAATCAGCCAGCGCCTGTTTTTTATACCATTGCACGACTTTTCGTTCTACTGCGGCGACATCTTCATGATTTGGCATCGCCAGTTGTAGCAGGCCAGACACATATTCAACCGCCCGTGAGCGGCTATCAAAACCAAGCGCCAACGTAATTCTATTGCCTAATAAAAACAATTGCTCGCTGTCCTGCCATTGTAAAGCGGGGATTTGGTTGGCAACTCTAGCCTCTAATTTTTTGAGTATCCAATCGGCTTTCAGCACCAGAATACTTTCAAGATGCAGCTGACTAATACGCTTGGGTGCGTGAATGATTAAACCAGTCGCGCTGATTTTTAAGCCAACGGTGCGTCTTTGGCGGCGCTCCAAATGATAATGTATTTTATCGCCAGAAGGTAAAGTAAGCGTATGCGTCATGCGTGGCGATTTTAACTATGCGCCTAAAGCAGCCGTTTCAGCGTTAATCCATGCCTCAACTTGTGTATTCACTGCATCAGGCTTGAGTTGACTGCAATCTATGGGTTGGCCGATGCTGACAGTAATCACGCCCGGGCATTTTAGCATAGTATTTTTAGCCCAATGCAGGCCAGCATTATGCGCCACTGGCAATGCGACGGCCTTTGTGCCGCTGGCAAGCCAAGCGCCGCCAATATGAAATTTACTCTTTTTGTGCGGTGCAATGCGCGTGCCTTCAGGAAAAACCACCACCCATAAGCCACTCGCTAAACGTTGTTTACCTAGCTTGACCAATTGTTTTAAAGCTTCGCGTCCTGCGCTACGGTTAATAGCAATTGGTGAGGTCATCGCTAAGCCCCAGCCAAAAAACGGTATCCATAAGAGCTCGCGCTTCATCACATACACTTGCGCTGGAAAAATCAGTTGAAAGGCTAACGTTTCCCAAGCAGACTGGTGTTTAGCGAGAATTACGCACGGCGTAGTCGGGATGTTTTCTGCGCCTTTCACCACGTAGCTAATGTTGCAGGTGATACGCAGCCACCAAATCATGCTACGCGCCCATAAGCTGATGATTTTGTTGCGCGTAACGCGCGAAAATGGAAAGGTGAATAGCGCCAATAGTGAGAAGATTGGGGTAAATAACCATTGCCCAATAGTAAAGATAAGCGAGCGTAGCGTTAGCATAGACCTATTATTTAATTACCTTAAGTTGAATATGGTCGTTGAAAACTACTAATGTTATAAACGTCGTCAAACTTAAGCATATTCTGCGATGATACGTTGTACAGCTTCGCTTAAATCCGCACATATCCAAGTATTTGCAGGTAAGGCTGTCTCTGCGTGTTCTGCGGCAGCTAAGGTGGCTTCGCCTTTGCCGGTAAGCACTAAAATCGGCTGGCAACCTGCATTGGCATAGGCTTGCAAGTCGCGTAAGGCGTCGCCTACCGCAGGCACCTGGTTTAAATCTACTGAAAATCGTTTGCCGATTTCTTCTATCATGCCAGTCTTGGGTTTGCGGCAATGGCAATGTTCTTCTGCTGAGTGCGGGCAGTAGAATATGGCATCAATACGCCCGCCAATTTGCGCTACTTCACGGTGCATTTTGTCATGAATGTTGTTTAGCGTGACCATGTCAAATAAGCCGCGGCTAACGCCAGATTGATTGGTGGCAACGACCACCCTGAAGCCAGATTGACTTAGCAAAGTAATTGCCTCAAGGCTACCGGCGATTGGAATCCATTCATTTGGACTTTTGATGAAATTGACGGAATCCTGGTTGATGACGCCGTCACGATCTAAAATCACTAATTTCATGGAGGTACCTCGCTTTACCTATTAACTTGCCAGCTTGGATAAATCTGCAACACGGTTCATAGCTTGGTGCAAAATTGCCAGTAAGCCTAAACGATTCGCTTTAAGCGCAGCATCATCGGCATTCACCATCACGTTATCAAAGAACGCATCCACTGGCGCTTTTAAAGCCGCAAGTGATTTGAGCGATGCCGTGTAATCACCGTTTTCAAATGCGCTGTCGGCAACAGGTTTTACTTGGCACAAGGCCTCGTTAAGTGCGATTTCAGCCGGTTCTTGCAGTAAGTTAGTGTTAACCTCAGCTTTAACTTCGCCCTCTACTTTTTTCAGGATATTGCCAACGCGCTTGTTGGCGGCGGCGAGGGCAGGAGCTTCTGGTAGGGTAGAGAATGCGCGGACCGCAGTAAGACGTTGGGGGATTTCACTCAAAAGTTCTGGATTGAGCGAAAGTACGGCATCAACTTCTTGCGGACTTGCACCTTGTTCACGCAAGTTCACGCTTAAGCGGTCAAAACAAAATTCTTTAATAGATTGAACAATGGCAGCTTGCCCACTCACTTCACCGTTAAACTCTTTAAGAACATCCAGAATAAGGTCGTCAAATTTAAGAGGCAACTTGGTCTCAATCAACATGCGGATAATACCTAATGCTTGGCGGCGTAGGCCAAATGGGTCTTTATCGCCCGTTGGTTTTTCGCCAATGCTAAATAAGCCAACTAAGGTTTCAAGTTTATCTGCAAGGGCAACCACAATCCCGACTTGGCTACGAGGCAATTCATCGCCCGCAAAGCGAGGTTTGTAGTGGTCTTCAATGGCGAAAGCAACGTTATCGTCAAAGCCTTCATGTTGCGCATAATAGCGGCCCATAATGCCTTGCAGCTCAGGAAACTCACCGACCATGTCGGTGGGAAGGTCCGTTTTTGCTAGCATTGCCGCTTTATCAACCTGTGCCATAAGCGCAAGGTCATGTAACTCATGTGCAATCAATCTGGCAATCGCTCTCACTCTTGTTGTGCGTTTACCTTGCGAGCCAAGTTTGTTGTGGTAAACCACTTTGTCTAGGCTGTCTAAACGGCTTTCCAACGTTTTCTTACGATCTTGATCAAAGAAGAACTTGGCATCAGCCAATCTTGGGCGCACTACGCGCTCATTGCCGCCAATCACGTCACTTGGGTCAGCTGGGTTAATGTTAGAGACGATTAAAAATTTATTGGTAAGTTTGCCGCTGGCATCTAGCAAGGGAAAGTATTTTTGATTGGCCTTCATGGTCAAAATCAAACATTCTTGTGGTACTTCCAAATAGACTTCTTCAAACTGACCAAGCAATACATTCGGGCGTTCAACTAGCGCAGTGACTTCATCTAGCAATGCTTCATCATCAATTGGTTTGAGATTTTGCTTAGCAGCAGCTGCATTCAGTTGTCGCGCAATCTCAGCGCGACGTTCTGTAAAGCTGGCAATCACAGCGCCTTCTGTTTTGAGTTGCTCGGCATAAGTATCGGCATTTTTTAGCACCACTGGTGAAACGGATGCTTCAAACCTGTGGCCTTGCGTTTGGTTGCTAGCGGTTAAGCCCAGCGTAGTCAGCGCAATCACGTCACTGCCGTGTAATGCGACTAAACCATGCACCGGGCGTACAAAATTCACGCTAGTCCAGCCATCGGCCAATTGGTAGGTCATTGCTTTTGGGATAGGTAGTTTAGTGATTGCTTCATGAAGCGCGATTTGTAAGCCATCTTTCAGCGCCACGCCTTTTTGCGTCACGTCTAAAAATAAAGCCTCATTCTTACCATCCATTTGTTTGGCCAGTTGCGCCACCGCAGTTTCATCAAGCCCCATGCCGTTAAGACGTTTGATTAAAGCGGGTGTCGCGTTGCCGCTAGCATCTAAGCCCACACTCACCGGCATGAGTTTTTGTGTGATGGTTTTGTCTACAGCTTGCGCCAATACCTGCGCAACGTGCACGGCCAAACGGCGCGGTGAAGCGAAGTCAGTCACCGCAGCGTTTTGACTCACTAAGCCTTGTGCTTTGAGTGAGTCCGCTAATAGTTGTGCAAACGCCTCGCCTAGCTTTTTGAGGGCTTTTGGCGGTAGTTCTTCAACAAATAGTTCTACTAATAAATTTTGTGTACTCATGCTGCTGCTTTCTTAGCTAAATCTGTTAATACTTCATCAGCCCAATCTTTTGGGGCCATCGGGAAGCCTAATCGTGCGCGGCTTTCTAAGTAACTGGCTGCGACAGCGCGTGCTAAATTACGAATGCGACCGATGTAACTGGCACGTTCGGTCACGCTAATCGCGCCACGGGCATCTAGCAAGTTAAACGTGTGCGCTGCTTTAAGCACTTGTTCATAAGCGGGTAACGAGAGCTGATTTTCAATTAAATGCTGGGCTTGTTTTTCATGCGCATTAAATGCGGTAAACAAAAACTCGGCATCTGAATGTTCAAAGTTATAGGTACTTTGCTCTTTTTCATTTTGCAGATACACGTCGCCGTAGCTTAGACCGTCTGTCCAAGTCAGGTCATAAACGTTATCAACGCCTTGCAGGTACATGGCTAAGCGCTCCAGGCCGTAAGTGATTTCACCGGTGATGGGTTTGCAGTTGATACCGCCCACTTGCTGAAAATAGGTGAATTGTGTCACTTCCATGCCATTCAGCCAGACTTCCCAGCCTAAGCCCCAAGCGCCTAGCGTTGGGTTTTCCCAGTCATCTTCCACAAAGCGGATGTCATTCTTTTTCAAATCGAACCCAAGTGCTTCAAGTGAGCCTAAATAAAGCTCTAGAATATCCGCAGGTGCAGGCTTTAACACGACCTGAAATTGATAATAATGTTGTAAGCGGTTTGGGTTTTCGCCATAGCGACCATCTTTTGGGCGGCGGCTCGGTTGTACGTAGGCAGCCTTCCAAGGCTCTGGGCCGAGTGAACGGAGAAATGTAGCCGTGTGGCTAGTGCCTGCACCGACTTCCATGTCGTAGGATTGCAGTAGCGCACAACCGCGTTCAGACCAGTAATTTTGTAGGGTTAAGATGATTTGCTGAAAAGTTAAAGCCATGATTCAAATCTATTTTGGGCGAAAAGTGTGATTTTACTTTGTTTTGCGCTGGCTTACCAAAATTTTAGCTAAGCTTTTAGGTGAGCCTGCCAATTTAGGCCAGCCGATAAACAATAGCCCAATAAAGCAGATGGCCAGAAACAGCCAGTTGCCAAATCGCACATAAGGCGTACTGCCACTGTAACCTTGAGCCATCACGTTAAGCGTAGTTTCGCTAAAATGCGGCGCATGTGCTAACACATTGCCATGCGGGCCTATCATTGCAGTGGCGCCAGTATTGGTTGCACGCAACACCGTGCGCCCAGTTTCTAAAGCCCGAGCTTGAGAAAACTGCAGGTGTTGATACGCGGCAAGTGACTCGCCATACCAAGCATCATTGCTGGCATTGACCAATAAAGTAGCTTGTGGCAACTGGCGGATGATTTCTTCACCAAACACATCTTCATAGCAGATATTCACCGCAACCTTTTGATGCGCGATGCGCATGGGCTGTTGGTGCAGGCTGCCACGCGCCAAGTCACTTAAAGGCATGTTCAGCCAATCGCGGTATATCCAGCCGAACGCGGCTTTTAATGGAATAAACTCACCAAATGGCACTAGGTGCGATTTACGATAAACGGCAGATTGCGCACTACCAATACTCAATATGCTGTTGAAATAGTCACCATTTTCGCGCTCAACCAGGCCTACTAGAATATCGCCTTTGTTGAAAATGGCATGCTGCTGTAAGCGTGTTCTAACCACATCAGGCAGCTCACTCGATAAAACAGGCAGCGCAGTTTCTGGCATGATAATAAGTTGCGCTTGGCTGGCTTCAGCCATGGTTAGGTATTTTGCTAATGTTTGTTCGGCGACTTCCGGCACCCACTTTAAGCTTTGGGCGATATTGCCTTGCAATAAAGCAACTGAAGTAGGCTTGCCTATTGGGGTAGTCCATTCAACTAGTTTCAATAGACTGCCACATATCCATATGAGTAATAATATGGCGATGGCGATGGCGTTACGTTGCCAAATGACCGTGTGTGATCGGTTGATAAATCGATTGGCGAGCCATAGACCAATCAAACTTGCGATGAAGACCGTAATCAAAGAAACACCATACACACCAATAATCGGCATATAGCCCGCCAATGGGCTATAAGGTACTTGGCTGTAGCCTATGGTGAGCCAAGGAAAGCCCGTGAAAATCCAGCTTCTTATCCAATCTGTCATTGCCCAAAGCACGGGAATTGCAATCATCATCGTACAGCCTTGTTTAGCCGATATACTCACACCCGAAACCCATACGCTTAACGCACCAACAGCGGCGGGAAATAACGACAAAAATGCACATAATACAAAAGTTGAAAACCCTGCCATTAAGCTCGGCATACCGCCAAATTCATGCAGGCTGATATAGATCCAATAAATGCCCGCACCAAACATTCCTAAGCCATAAATAAAGCCTGCAAAGGCCGCCTGCTTAGGTGTATAACTTAGATGCCAAAAGTAAAATAGACCAATGAGTGAGATGATACTGGCGGGATAAAAGTAAAAGGGTGCAAAGCCTAATACACTTAAGGCACCAAGCAGGAGTAGGGCGGTTGGTTTAAAAAATTGGTAACGGGTTAATAATGACATGGGCTGAATTGTAGCTTGATACGCTTAGATTACAAAAATTAACAAGTCAGCCGCCAAAAATGGACGCTTCTTGATTGACATCATCTATGGCTAAGTCCTATATTAATCACGCTACAATAATAAGTTATTCAATTAAATGACTAAAAAAGGTGGAGTGAGTCCATTTAATTTATTTTCAGGGAGAAAAAAGTATGAGTATCGCATCAGAGTTTAAAGATTTTATTTCTAAAGGCAATGTGATGGATCTGGCGGTCGGGGTCATCATTGGTGCAGCGTTTGGTAAAATAGTAGATTCATTGGTGGGTGATATTATTATGCCTATCGTTGGCAAAATTACTGGTGGTGTAGATTTCAGTAATATGTTTATACCTTTAGCTGAAATTCCAGCCGGTAATACCGGCACTTACGCTGCGCTTAAAGCGGCGCATGTACCAATGTTGGCTTATGGTAACTTCATTACTATTTCGATTAATTTCATCATTTTAGCGTTCATTATTTTCATAATGGTAAAACAAGTCAATAAAATGAAAAAAGCAGAACCAGCAGCAGCGCCAGCCGCCACTCCGGAAGATATTGTGTTGTTACGTCAGATTCGTGATTCCTTGAAAAAATAGTCTTTTCTGGATGGGTCAATACACATAAAAAGGGCTGAAAAGCCCTTTTTTATTGTGTTAAATTTTTGCTCGTTTAAGCGCTAGCTAAATAAAGATTAGGTGAGCGTAAGTTAAATTTAGGCTAAATCAGACGCTTCTGACAGCACTTTTACTATAATGCTGTGTAAGCGGCGGCTATCAGCGCGTAACACTTTGATGTGTAGACCATTGAACGTGATTTCATCATTACGTTTTGGTAGATGGCCAAATTGATGCACGACAAGCCCACCTATGGTTGAAAACTCTTCGTCACTTAGTGAAGTGCCGATGATTTCGTTGAAATCTTCAATTTCCGTGAGTGCTTTAACACGATACTGACCATCGGCATTTTGAATAATATTGTCTTCATCTTCGTCGTAATCGTATTCATCTTCAATATCGCCGACAATTTGCTCTAGCACGTCTTCAATCGTCACCATGCCAGCCACGCCGCCATATTCATCAACCACGATGGCAATGTGATTGCGATTGCTACGAAACTCTTTGAGTAATATATTTAAGCGTTTAGATTCTGGGATAAACACCGCTGGGCGCAACATGTCGCGCACTTCAAAGTCTTCGCCTGCGTAGTAACGCAATAAGTCTTTGGCCAGCAATACACCTATCACATCATTTTTATTGTCTTCAATGACAGGAAAGCGCGAGTGTGCGGTTTCGATGACATGCGGGATGAAAGTTTCTGGCGGGTGGGTGATGTCGATGACATCCATTTGGGAGCGCGGAATCATGATGTCCCGCACTTGCATCTCGCTTACTTGCAGCACGCCTTCTATCATGGCGAGCGAATCTGCATCCATTAAGCTATTTTCATAGGCGCCGTGTAGGAGTTCTACAAGTTGCTCGCGATCTTCAGGCTCGCGTAATAAAAAATGACTTAAGCGTTCTAATAAACTGGGTTTTTCCGAGTCGACAGCCATCAGGCGTCCTATGTAATGAGATAAGGGTCAGCATACCCTAATTTGCTTACAATTGCAGTCTCTAAACTTTCCATCAGCGCCGCTTGTGCTTCAATATCGTGATCATAACCATGCAAATGTAAGATGCCGTGCACGGTTAAATGTGCATAATGCGCTTCAAGAGGCTTATTTTGCGCGATGGCTTCAGCCGCTACCACAGGCGCACAAATGACAATATCGCCTATTAAATACGGTTCTTCAGTCAGCGGAAAGGTCAGTACATTCGTTGCATAATCTTTACCGCGATACGTTTTGTTTAGCTCGCGTCCTTCAGTTTCATCCACAATCCGAATAGTCACTTCGGTATCAACCCGAAGGGCAGCTTTTGCCCACTGGCGAAATTGTGCTCGTGTGGGTAAGAGGGTTTGAGTGGAGGCATATTGTGTAGAGATACTTAGTTTTGGCATGATGTGTGGCTTAATGCGTAAAATTGTCTTCTAAAAGTGTAATGGGCTTTGCCGTTGTCATCATAATGCGCTGAGTGTAACAAATTTAAAAGACACATCATGTAAACAAATCGGCGCGGACTGTTTATTTTGACTGTGTAGGACAATCCACATAAGGGTAGCGCACGTGTCCGTAACGAATGACCAAAATTGCAATAGCAATCAGGAATATTGAGCCAGAAAGCGCAAACATACGAAACGCGTCAATCTCTGCAACGTCTAATACTAAGTAACG
>CAINWC010000284.1 GCA_903854305.1 uncultured Pseudomonadota bacterium
AATCTGATAAACCGCACCAACTTTAGCCGTCTTTACCCCAAGCTGTGATGGAATGTCTAGTAACACAGTTTTATCCATATTACCTTTATTTAAACCCGTCAAAGCAGCCACAGAAGAAGCGGTAGGGCGCTCTAGCGATGAGACCGCAGCAGCCACAACAAACAATCTACCCGCGTGTCCTTTAGGGTATTGAGGCACGCCATTAGCGTTATATTTAGTTTCGGCCATTATTGGTCAACACCCAGCTCTGTATTCTGCTGTAAATATTTAACAAACGACCTTCTCACAATCGTCGAGCCCAAGTCGAATTTTTTATCCCGCGCTATTGGCTTAATTTTAGATACAAATTCATCCGTAGCCTTATAAGCATCAACAATCTCTTCCTGCTCATCTTCGCCGAGCAGATTAAAAGCCAACAAAATATCTTCATTAAGTTTGGACTGAACCTCTTGCGCAACTTTCTTTTCTTCAATTGCTTTCACCTGCTTCTTATTATTTTTTTCGGCTTCAAACAATGAAACCTCGCTGGCATTAAACCTTAAATCTTCCTTTAATGCCTTCATCAAATAAGAATCAGGGCGGCCAATTTTAGTTTTAGAATTTGCTATACGATATTTAGTAAACTCAATCTTTTGAATTAGATAATCCAACGGATAGTCCGCCACCTCATCAACCTGGCTGTTCGAGAAGCCAAAGATCTCTTTTAACGCATCAAACACATCGTGCGGCATTTTTTCTTTATCGTGCTCAAATCTTGAAACATTAGGATTTTCTTCAACTATAAACCTGACGTGCGTTTTTGTGCGGCCTTTAGTCTTGTAATCAGCCGTTATATAAATATCAGAAAATTCATTAATCTGTTCAATTGCAGGTTTGATTACGCGCTTTTGTAAATCTTGAAAATACGCATATATATCAACAGTATTTGTAATTTTTCTAAAATCCGCAAGATCCCACCAATCTGTAGCCCCACGAAACTGATCAGCGCGGCAGCGCTCATATAAAATATACGCATATTCCGAAGTAAACCTATTCTTAATTCTAAAACTTAAATAAGTCCAAGACTTTGGATCACTCAATGGCTGGCGAATACTTTCTGGAATGCGAAAATAAATCTTTCCATTGGTTATACTCACGTCATAAAGAAAATTAGTGCTGTGCCAAAAATCTTTATCAGGCGCTTTTTCATCATAAATATTAATTTGAATTAATGTTTGCTGAATATTAGTGATTGCTCTTTTTAAGTGATCGCGATTTTGACTGTTATAACTTAAAAGCCATTTAAAATACTCAAGATCAGCTACATGCAGCACACCATCGTTCATGCGCGGCCCAGCAATAAATACGCAAGCATCCACCATTTTGCGCTCCAGCAAGCCGAGCGTGCTAATCACTCGAATGGCCGCATTCGATTTCTTTAAAACAATATCTTTAGGCGCATTAGTAATCGCTATGCCTTGCTCAAAAAAATCCATAACAATTTGAGTAGGCAACTCATTTGATGAAGTAGCGGTTATTTCCATAATATGTTTCTTTTGCATAAATCACCCGTTTATCAGTTAATCAGTGACATTATTCAAATAAATGTCCTTGTCGTGTTTTGTCTTTATACCGCGCTTTAATTTCTTTGTCAACAACAGCAAGTGTTTTGTTTTGGCTGGTTGTATTATTTAAAAGAAGAAGCTAGCTAGCGTTTTTAAATTAAAAGCTTGCTTGCTTTAGGTACTGTTTAACTATTTGATTTTTATAGTAAATTAGCAATTATCGAGGACTATCCACAGGGTAAAGAGGACGTTTATGGTTGAAAAAGGACGTTTATGGTTAATATATCGAGGACGTTTATGGTGAGCATCGAGGGCGTTTATGGTTATATCAGGACGTCTATGGTTTGTATCGAGGACATCTATGGTAAAGCGAAGTATTTAATAAAATATATCAATAAATCAATATGTTGTATACATAAGGTGCACAAAACAACGAACTATCGAGGACATCTATGGTTTGTATCGAGGACGTTTATGGTTGAGAATCCAAATTATTAAGTAAAAAAATCAAATTGCTTAATAAATGGAAGAAAAGACAATATTAAAAGCCTTTATTCGCCCAAATAACGACTCAATAGCCACTAAAACCCACAATCAATAAATAATGAGCGCAAATATCAACCATAAACGTCCTCGATACCTATTTGCATGTAATATCAATTTTAAGGCGCTGCGGGCTTGCTTTGACCACAAGCAATACCATCATAAGGGCGCACCACATTTAATCGCCGCCACACACCGCCAAATAGCCCGTATTATCTTTAAAACAATAGCAAAGTAGGGCGTTTACAAAAAACAGCCAAAAATAGTATCGAGGACAATCGTGGTTACAAAAAAGCACGACATCAGCAATCGAGGACATCTATGGTTGGCTTAATACTTAATCAGCACCTATCGAGGACGTCTATGGTTGCTTTTAAGTGATAAATACTGAGAGTATCGCAAAACACACCAACAAAACAGCCTAAAACACCTATATCGAGGACGTTTATGGTTCGGAAATACAAAATTTTGGCCATCTTTCAAAAAGAAAGAACCAAATTTGTCCTCGATACAAAAAAGAACGAACCCGAAGAACTCGGGCTCGTTTATTACGTTAATTAACTAGGCAGTGGTAGCAGCCGCCTCTTCAAAGCTTTCAGCTTCATCTGTAGTTTTAGATTTTTCTGGGAACACAATCTTGTCTGCGTCAGGAAAGGCAGGAGAAGGGATTGTCATCATGCCGCTAAACTGCGTGCCTTCAGACCTTGTGGCCAAACGGGTTAACCCAAGCACCACACCGTCATCATTGACCGCACGAATTGAATAGCCTGGGCCATACGATTGCGCCGCATAATAATTCTTTTGAGAATCAGACAGACCTTTCGCAAGGATGTTGTTAACAAAAATATGCTTAGCACTTTTGGTTGAATCAGAAGGATTGTTAACCAAGCTAATTTCATAACCAGGAATAAGCTCCATCACAGCAACGGCAACGCCATCACGCAATTGAGCAAATTTTTTCGTTTCACTAAGCACGGGCATTTCATAAGTGGTTGCAGCACGCTCACCATTGGCTGCAATATTTTGAGGCCAATATAGATATTGCATATCAACAAAATCAGGATCCGTAGTGCCTGGAATGAATGTGCGAACAACGCAGCTTGTATAACCATTGTCGCGGAATTCTGTTAATAAGCTCTCTAATGCTGCCTGCCCATCAACAACAAGCGCCATAGACGGCTCCAGAACACGCTGACTAACACGGAAGCTAGCATTACGTTCCATCGCCGTTTTAAGGCGCTCTACAACCACATCAAAAGAAAGCTCACGATGAGACCAAGTGCCATCTGCTAAGCGAACGTCGAATTTAGTTGGCGTGCCATTTAAATTTAAACGTAACAAACCACTGCTTGGGCCATCTTTAGGAATCGGGTTATCAAATGAAATGTAAGGAGCGCCTACAATTTCAAGAAAACGCACATCACGATTAGAACCAGCACCATGAACCCAGCGCGCCTCAAGATTGTCAACATCACCCGTTAAGCCCTCTAACAAAAAGTTAGTGCCTTCGTTTGGTTTAGACATATCATCAAAAACGGCTTTATTGCTATCACCAGGCCGAATTGTCACTTTAACTAAATCGCCCACAGCAGGCGCAGCATTAGATTCTAGCGCACCTAGAACGGCTTTTACCATACCTAAAACCACGAAACCCTTGCTATCAGCTCCACCCATGCTGGCCTCATCAAATTTGCGAGGCAACTCTTTATCAAGGCTTATTAAAAGACCACAACCTTGAGAAAACTTAGCGCTACGTGTTTTAAAACTATCACTACCGTTACCAATTGCCATTTCATTCCTCCTAATAAAAAATTACACTAAACACACACAAAAAACTTAATTACCATTGTTAAATTAATCCTGCCGAACGAGGGTAGAACGATCGATCAATATTCCTGGCATTAGCGGCACCCTAGAACCTCCAAATTCATTTACACCTAATCTTGCACGAGGCTCGCCCAGACTTAATCCAACTAAAAACAATACAACAATCAACACCACAAAACCGAAAGCCACCACAATCACGCGCTTAGAAATTCTGTCTGAAAATTTAGGACGGCGATCTAGCGTAGGCAAATACCTGCTAGGGGCGGTGTTTAATCCAAAAGGATCGCTAAACGCGCTATCTGCCTTGTCGTTAATGGAAATCATAGAAAATTCAACAGGATCAATTCCCGTAACATTGCCAATCAAAGTTGGCAGCGAACTCAAAAGTTCTCTGTCCATGTCTTTATAGTCCAAGCAATGTAATGCAAATAGTGGATTATAAAAATATTCGTCCCGCGCGCGACCATCTAAAATAACCAACTTATCAATATCACCAATATCGAAGTAGGTTTTTTTTAAAATATTTCGTATCAGCATTGCACGAATTAGATCACTACCGTTAAATGATTCGTTAGGCAAAGTATTTGCAGCTTCCATTTTTTAAAATCCTTTTAATTATG
>CAINWC010000285.1 GCA_903854305.1 uncultured Pseudomonadota bacterium
CAGCTTCGATAATAGGCACTGTACTATATAGTGTGTACATAATGAGTCTTCGCAGCGATAAAGCCGAACTCATTTCCGAGCTTCAATTGACTAAGCAACGGGTTAGTTCGCTAGAAGCAACACTCGCGACTCACGAAGGTCAGTGCGAGCTGAAATTACAAGCACTCAACAAAGAGTTGATAGATCGCTGTAACGGACAACTCTCAACGACTGCTGAATCAGCAAAGCAACTAGCATCAACCACCGAGAAGCTTATTGTTGAAGCCCAACATAAGGATCAAGCATTGTTGGCTGCGTCGGCTCAATTGAATAACCAGCAAACTGTGCGTGCTCAACTTCAACATCTTAGAATGGATGAGAAAAATGTTGTCAATCAAAAACCCTCGATGTATAACTAGCGTTACCTCTAGGTATACATAAAAAATTAACAATTGCGTGAACCAGCAAAACACGCAATTGTTAATATGCAGCTCTAAAATTAAGGCTGATGATAAATAGTCTCACATTTATTACACAGCCAACACTCTTGCCAATGCTGGTATAAAGCAGGCCAGTCGGACTTGTTATAATTTGCTGCCACATAAGCAAAATAGCCACCAGCAGCAATGAGTACTGCACCAACAGCCAGTATCCCGCCACCGCTGCTTAATAAGAAGTAACCCACAATCATACTGATCACTGGCCATTTGTATGATTTCTTCATAGGCGGTGCGGCTCTTTCACCTAAGACGGTTTGAGACGTACCACTAGTTTTAGTGGTAACACCGCCAATACCAAAAGAACCTCCAATACCTGCACCAGCCGAATGGCTTTGGGTATTGATGTTCTGGGTTCCGTTTTCATAAACGACTTCCAATCTTTGGGTGTTGTCGGAATTGCATTTTGTACATTGCATATTATTATTTCCTATTGAATGACCCTATGAAACAAACAATATGCGCGGGCAGATCATATTGCTGGAGCTGTTTTAGTCGCTAAGTGAGGTTGTCTCTCACTGCTATTAATATGGCTTTCCTGCCGTAATACATGCCAAGTACTATCAACGCATTCTTGGTAAAGCCATAGCTAGCAGCAGCAAATGGCCCTGATAGAAATGCAAACTCTAAGAAATACAGCATAAAAATCCCCTGATACTTAATTAATTATTTACGATGACAATGAGTGAGTGATAGCTTGATGTGCTATTCCCAACGGTAGGTTCAGCCACGTCTCTTAATCTTTTGAGTGGATGCTGCTTCCACATTTTGATGCTGGTTAATATGATTTAGGTTTGATCCTTGCGCATGGTCTCTACGCTGTTTCTGCTTCTTTTTGAAATAGTTTGCAACATTGATTATGAGTTGCGGAATATGACCACATTCTTCTGGAGGTAGTCCGTTTGGGCACTTATAGTTAAACATTTGCGTTATCCTTCAATGAGTGTGATTGCTGCTCGGAGATGGTCAAGGCTGACTTTGAAATGCTTGTTTTCGCCCGTTGAAATGGCTTCATTCACCGCTGACTGTAGAATTTCCCCGACATTGGCGAGGGACTGGCCGCTTAGCATGGTCACAACGGTATTTACACTAAAATCGTCTGCCAATGGTGCCTTGGTATTAGCAATCCATCTGGTTACATAGACATGTAATGCTTCATCATCTGGAACATTAAATGCGACTTTCTCAGAAAAGCGTCCACCGCGTAGCATCGCCTCATCAATCAAATCCGGTGCATTAGTTGCAGCAATGAATAGGATGTCTTTAGTCCGACCTCCAGCACCATCCATAATGGTTAAAAGCTTATTGGTGACATCCTTAGAAATCACGGAATGTCTTCGATCAGCCAATACGTCATCAGCTTCATCAATAAAGATAATGCATGGACGAATGTCCTTAGCTAATCGCATCAAGTCATCAATTTTTTGGGGCGCATGTAATAGGTCATGACCACTGGTTTTTAAGAACGCCCACTTGGATGCTTTCGCGAGTGCCATCGCTGCAATGGTTTTGCCAGTGCCAGCCGGTCCATGAAACAGCACACCTGAAGGCACGCTACCACCCATGGCTTCGATCTCATCAATATTGATCATACGATTAGCTAGTTTGTTGAGACGTGATTGCATTTCAGGTACAAGGGTTAGCTCATCAATGCTTAAGGTGTTTTCCGGGATACGGTCACCTTGCGTTGAATTCAGGCTTCTTAAAGCTTGTGCCAGTTCATCAAATCCAATGGCATTGATTTTTTTGTCTTTGAGTTGATCGAGCGTCTCGGTCACAATGGCTCGTAGGCGTGACACAGAGAACCCTTCCCAGCGTTTCGCTGCACGTTCAAGGCTTGTGTTGTCGACCAGATCTTTTACCGAGATAAGACCTGACTCAAGCAGATGTTTTCTGGCATCAAGATCAGGTGGTGGGATTTCGATTTTGTAATCAAATCGTCCTTCACGAATGGAGGCTGGATCAAGTCTCTCTAAGAAATTGGTGGCGGCAATGACTACTACTTTTTTGCGACGAATATCTTCTAGGCGTTTTAGTATTGCAGATACTGTTTTGGGGGCTTCTTGATCTGTATCTCTTGATTTGGATCGATCAATTAATATGGCTTCAATTTCATCAATGAATAAGACACAAGGTGCCTGACGTTCA
>CAINWC010000286.1 GCA_903854305.1 uncultured Pseudomonadota bacterium
ACCACCCTGTTATTTTTAAGCTTATTTTTATTCATGCCACTTGCAGCTGTCTTTACCGAGGCTTTAAGAAAAGGCTTCGATACCTACATCTCAGCACTTACAGATGCTGATGCTTTGTCATCGATGAAGCTCACAGTGATTGCTGCACTCATAGCCGTTCCACTCAACCTTGTATTCGGGGTGGCCGCAGCCTGGGCCATTGCTAAATTTGAGTTTAAAGGCAAAAGCATTTTAATCACGTTGATTGATTTACCTTTTGCTGTTTCCCCTGTGATTGCCGGCTTAATTTATGTCTTAATTTTTGGCTTGCAGGGGTGGTTTGGCCACTGGCTCTCAGACCATGACATCAAAATAATCTTTGCGATCCCTGGCATTGTGCTTGCAACCATTTTCGTGACCTTTCCATTTGTCGCCCGCGAATTGATTCCACTCATGCAGGCACAAGGAAAAGATGAGGAAGAGGCCGCCTTAGTGCTTGGCGCTTCTGGCTGGCAAATCTTATGGAGAATTACATTACCTAACATCAAATGGGGCTTGCTCTACGGCGTCATTTTAACGAACGCCCGTGCGATGGGGGAGTTTGGGGCAGTCTCTGTGGTATCAGGCCATATTCGTGGCATGACCAATACCATGCCACTGCACGTTGAAATTTTATACAACGAATATAACTATGCTGCTGCTTTTGCAGTGGCCTCTGTCTTAGCGCTCTTAGCGCTTGTGACATTAGTACTGAAATCTATCGTTGAATGGCATGCCGCTAGAAGCGCACGCAATACAGAACAAAATTAAAAGAGGGATGAACCTATGAGTATCGAAATCCGAAATATTAAGAAAAACTTTGGCCAATTTAGCGCACTCAATGATGTGAGCTTAGATGTCCCAAGTGGGGAATTGGTGGCTTTACTTGGCCCTTCTGGTTGCGGGAAAACGACCTTACTTCGCATCATCGCCGGCTTAGAAGCCCCCGATGCTGGTAGCATCCATTTTCATGGCAAAGATACTGCTGAGCGAGACGTACGTGAACGCCAGGTTGGCTTTGTATTTCAACATTACGCCCTATTCCGCCATATGACCGTTTTTGAAAACGTCGCATTTGGATTACGCGTAAGGCCAAAAGAAACAAGGCCCAATGACGCAGAAATCAAACGTCGCGTGCATGAACTTCTCGAGCTTGTGCAACTCGACTGGTTAGCAGACCGTTATCCTCCTCAGCTTTCGGGCGGTCAGCGCCAACGTATCGCCTTAGCGCGTGCGTTAGCCGTTGAACCTAAGGTGTTGTTATTGGATGAGCCTTTTGGCGCATTAGATGCACAAGTGCGCAAAGAACTGCGTCGCTGGCTTCGTCGTTTACATGATGAATTACATATCACCAGTGTGTTTGTGACGCATGACCAAGAAGAGGCCTTAGAAGTCGCCGATCGAATTGTTGTCATGAATAGAGGCCATGTAGAACAAATTGGCACGCCACAAGAAGTGTATAACAATCCAGCCACCCCCTATGTTTACAACTTCTTAGGTCATGTGAATCAATTCAAAAGTCATGTGTTGCAGGGGCAAGCCAAAATTGGCGACATCACCATTCAGCTGGAGGCAGAAAATCAGCAAGCAGATGGTGCTGCACTGGCTTATATTCGTCCACATGATATTGATGTTCAAAAAACTAAAAATGGGAATACGCCTGCCTTTGAAGCAAAGATTAATTACATCCATGCCGTCGGCCCTTTAGTG
>CAINWC010000287.1 GCA_903854305.1 uncultured Pseudomonadota bacterium
AAAACTAATATCTTCGTCAACCCACAAACCTTCCACCTGATGAAACATCGGTGAATGCGTAGCGTCAGAATCCACACGATATACGCGGCCAGGCGCAATGATTTTCAACGGTGGTGTTTTATTATTTTTCAATGCATTTTCCATGTAACGCACTTGTACTGGTGACGTATGCGTTCTCAACACCTTCGCTTCGTCTATATAAAACGTATCATGCATGGCACGTGCTGGATGATCTTCTGGGATATTCAGCGCAGTGAAGTTATAAAAATCAGTTTCAATTTCTGGGCCTGTGGCTACTTCAATACCAATTGAATGGAATAGCTGCTCGATACGCTGTAAAGTCAGCGTAACTGGGTGTAAACCACCTTGTGATTGTGCACGTGCGGGCAAAGTAACATCAATAGATTCTTGCGCGAGCTGCTTAGCTTGCTCAGCATTTAAAAGCGCTTCACGACGCGCTGTGAGCGCAGCTTCAACGCCTTGCTTTACTACATTGATTGCGGCGCCAGCAGCTGGGCGCTCATCATTACTCAGCTTACCTAAACCCTTTAAAGCATCAGTAAGTAAACCAGTTTTGCCTAAATATTTCGCTTTAGCTACTTCCAAGTCGTTCATCGTAGCGCTATTAGCAAAGTCTGTTTGTGCTTCTGAAATTAAATGCGTTAAGTCTGCCATGTGTTTATTATCTTTAATTGACTTTGTATTGATTTTCTGCAGTTAATTCACTGCATTTATTTACATAATGTATTGATTACACAATGAAATTCTTAGGTAAATTCAATGCAGGATTTTACAGCAAAAAAAAGAGGCCGAAGCCTCTTTTTTTACTTAATTTTATAGATTAAGTTTAGCGATTACACTGCTAATGCTTTTTTTGCCATTTCAACAAATTGAGCAAAGGCTGCTTTATCAAATACTGCTAAATCAGCAAGTACTTTACGATCCACTTCAACTGCTGCTTTTTTCAAGCCATTCATGAAGCGACTATAAGTTAGACCACACTCACGAGCACCAGCATTGATACGTGCAATCCACAAGGTGCGGAATTGACGTTTTTTCTGACGGCGATCACGGTAAGCATATTGACCCGCTTTCATTACCGCTTGCTTAGCAACGCGGTAAACGTTTTTACGACGGCCGCGATAACCCTTAGCGGCTTTTAATACTTTTTTGTGTCTAGCGCGAGCAATGACACCACGTTTTACTCTAGGCATATCGGTCTCCTTATCGTGTTGGCATCATTGCGCGAACGCGTTTGACGTCTGTTGGTGAGATGATCGCCGTGCCGCGTAATTTACGCTTTTGCTTGGTGGTCTTTTTAGTGAGGATATGGCGTAGATGTGAATGCGTACGTTTCACTTTACCATTACCCAAGAATTTGAAGCGCTTTTTAGCACCACTCTTGGTTTTCATTTTTGGCATTTTGTTCTCCTTGAACTTAAGTTATGAGTGCTTAGGCATGCCGTTGAGCCGTATCACTCGGAATTTTTACCACTACTTTCAAACTGATTATTATTTTAATCAGCCTTTAGTTCTTTTTGGGTGGTCCTAAAACCATCACCATTTGGCGGCCTTCCATTTTAGGAAACTGCTCAACCACTGCATATTCTTTTAAATCTGCTTCAACGCGTCTAAGTAACGCTAAACCAAACTCTTGATGCGTAATTTCACGACCTCTGAAACGTAATGTGATTTTCGCTTTATCACCATCTTGTATAAAACGAATAATATTACGTACTTTAATCGCGTAATCGCCATCATCAGTACCTGGGCGAAACTTAATTTCTTTCACCACAACTTGTTTTTGCTTAAGCTTAACTTCGTGCTGTTTTTTACTTTCAGCGTATTTAAACTTACCGTAATCCAATAATCTACACACTGGTGGTACAGCGTTAGGCGCAATTTCAACCAGATCGATATCTGCTTCTTCTGCTTTTGCAAATGCTTCCGTGAGCGACATAATGCCCAACGGTTCACCCTCTATACCCACCAAACGAACTTGCGACCCTGTAATGTCACCATTAATTCGCGTATCTTTATCCTGTGCTATATCAAATTCTCCAAATAGTTAAGCCGCGCATTTTCAGAAATAAGCCTAAATACTAATGTATTACATTAGATTTGGTTAGCTTAAACCTTAGTTTCAATTTCTACTTTTAAACGCTCAATTAACGCGTCTATCGGCATAGAACCTAGGCCTTCACCTTTTCTGGTACGCACGGCTACATGTCCCGCTTGCATTTCACGCTCACCCGCAACTAGCAGGTAAGGCATCTTTTGCATGCTATGTTCACGTATTTTATAGGTAATCTTCTCATTTCTCAAGTCAAATTCACATCTAATACCATTTTTCTTTAGCTTTTCAACCACTTGACGCACATAATCTGACTGACCCTCAGAAATGTTCAGCATCATCACTTGCACAGGCGCCAACCATAACGGCATTGCACCTGCATAGTTTTCAATCAGGATACCAATAAAACGCTCCATGGAACCAACAATAGCACGATGCAACATGATGGGACGTTTACGACTATTATCTTCAGCAACGTATTCGGCACCTAAACGTTCAGGCAAGTTAGGATCCAGCTGAATTGTGCCGCACTGCCATAAACGACCTAATGAATCTTTAAGCGTAAATTCAATCTTAGGGCCGTAAAATGCGCCCTCGCCCGGCTGATATTCAAAATCAAGGTTATTTAATTTAAGTGCATTGGCGAGTGAAGTTTCTGCTTTATCCCAGTCTTCATCTGTACCTATACGCTTTTCAGGGCGAGTTGATAATTTAACCAGCACATCATTAAAACCAAAATCGCCATAGGCTTTGTAAAGCATTTTAATGAAATCGGCGACCTCTGCTTCAACTTGCTCTTCAGTGCAAAATATATGTGCATCATCTTGGGTAAAGCCGCGAACGCGCATCAAACCATGCAATGAGCCAGAAGGCTCGTTGCGGTGACATGAGCCAAATTCAGCTAAACGTAATGGTAAATCGCGATAGCTATGCAAACTGCTATTAAAAATTTGCACATGGCCTGGGCAATTCATCGGTTTCACTGCGTAATCGCGACTTTCTGATGAAGTCACAAACATACCTTCGCGATAATTTTGCCAATGCCCAGATTTCTCCCACAAGGTTTTATCCATAATGGTTGGCGTACGCACTTCTTGGTAATTGTAATCTTTAAACATTTGACGCATGTATTGCTCAACTTCTTGCCAAATGCTCCAACCGCGTGGATGCCAAAACACCATACCAGGCGCATCATCCTGCATATGAAAGTAATCAAGCTGCTTACCTAATTTACGATGATCGCGTTTTTCGGCTTCTTCCAGCTGAAATAAATAGGCCTCTAAATCCTCTTTATTGCGCCAAGCCGTGCCATACACACGCTGCAGCATTTCATTGTCGCTATCACCACGCCAATAAGCACCGGCTAACTTCATTAACTTAAATGCTTTTAACTTACCTGTGTTCGGCACATGCGGGCCGCGACAAAGGTCAGTAAAACTACCTTCCGTGTAAAGTGAAACATCCTCACCTGCTGGAATACTACCAATAATCTCCGCTTTGTAATGCTCGCCGATTGATTTGAAATAATCGACGGCTTCATCACGAGGTAATACTTTACGCGTCACTTGCTCGTCTTTTTTAGCAAGCTCGCCCATTTTCTTTTCAATAGCGATTAAATCTTCAGGTGTAAAGGCACGTTTGTATGAAAAGTCGTAGAAGAAACCATTCTCAATCACAGGACCTATTGTCACTTGCGCTTCAGGAAATAATTCTTTAACCGCGTGCGCTAATAAATGCGCGGTTGAGTGCCGAATAATCTCGATGCCTTCATCATTCTTATCAGTAATAATCGCCAGTTCAACATCCTGACTGATGAGACAAGAAGTATCTACCAGTACGCCGTTGACTTTGCCTGCAAGTGCCGCTTTGGCTAAACCCGCACCAATATTCATGGCCACTTCTGCAACTGTTACGGCGGCATCAAAACTACGTTCAGATCCATCAGGCAAGCGTATTACTGGCATATCGTTTCTCTCTAAAACAACAAAAGCCACAAATTTAAAATGTGGCTTTTTAGTTAGCTAAATATATCTATAAAATCATTAAGCCAGATTATCTCATAACGCGTGCTATCACTGCAATTTATAGGCGCGGGTAATTATTTGGTCATAATTAATCGCATTGACCTAGTCTAGTGCGTTTAGTTTAGCCTAGCACTATGGTTAAGCCTCCGGTGCAATCATGTACGCATAGTCTCGCAAGCTTTGCAGCACATCAACATTTGCCGCATCGTTTTGTGCTAATTGATCTAATTGAGCAAAGAAAGCTTCAAAATTCAACGCCCCTGCGGCACCGCCATGCAGACGCTCGGAGCAATGTTGTTGCCATGCTTCATACTCATCTTCAGTTAAAGTCTGTGGATAATTGCGCGCCCGATAGCGAAATAACAACTCCGTCAAACGTGCATCAGTAAAATTCGGCTGTGCTTGCGCCAAAGCTTGTGGGCTAAGGGTGCGCAACTGATTTAGTAAATTACGGTCATTATTACCCACGAATCCGGCATAGAGCGATTCATCCACATCGACCAACTCAAATGCTCGTTGAAAAACTTGCTGCCAAACTAGATTTAAATCAATGCTTAATATTTTATCCGCAGCGATTGCAGCATGATGCAAATTCAAGGCCAAATCCAAACCGCAACGTTGTTGCGCGGCCTCATCCAGAACCCTTAAGTTACGAATAACAACAGGCGATTTATTAATATGTATAGTCTTAATCGGCAAACGCGTCATCCCGTCAGGCAGTGCATCAGTACGCGTAAACATGCGTTTTTGAATGACTGCAGCATCTAATTCAAACAACTCACTCGGGTCATAGGCACAGTCCCACACAATCACTTCATTCTTATTGCTTGGATGCATGCTCAACGGAAAAACTAACGCAAGATGCGCGCGCTCAGATGGGAACATACTCGATAAATGCAAAAATGGTAGTCTTGGGTTCAGATGCAGGCCAATTTCATCATTCACTTTGTCTTTTTGACGCAGATTAAAGTAAAACTCAAACAACTTGGGCTGCTTCTCTTTAATCAATCTGGCCAACGCTATAGTCGCGCGCACGTCCGAAACAGCATCATGCGCGGCTTCGTGGACGATGTGGTTAGCTTCGGTTAAATCGGTGAGCTTAAAACTGATTTTTCCTTGCTCATTACGTGGCCACACGATGCCCTCTGGGCGTAACGCATAGGTAACACGGGCAAGATCAATAATATCCCAGCGACCACAACCGTTTTGCCACTCACGCGCATACGGGTCAATGAGGTTGCGCCAAAACATAAAACGTGTGATTTCATCATCGTAACGAATGGTGTTATAACCCACGCCAATGGTATTGGGCTCAGAGAGCACCTTTAATATTTGCGCCGCAAACTCATGCTCTGGCACACCACGTTTTAGGCAATACTGTGGCGTAATACCCGTAATGAGGCAAGCTTCAGGCTCAGGCAAAAAGTCAGGGGCTGGCTGACAAAAAACCTCAATCGGCTCGCTAATCTCATTGAGCTGCTCGTCCGTGCGAATCGCAGCGAATTGGGCGGGTCTCGCCGTTCGTGTATTTTTACCAAAGGTTTCGTAGTCGTGCCAGAGAAAAGTGTGCATTGCATATACCTAATGTTAAACCGTATTTTTCTCAAATACGGCAAAATAATGTGTGTTAATCATACAATAATAATGCGTCAGCCAAACAAAAAGCCAGTTCTTAAGAGAAGTGGCTTTTATATATTTGGGATAGCAGCAGACTCGAACTGCCGACTGATTGGTTGCGCCAGTATCAGCATTCCTTCGCCACTTGATGAGGCTAAAGTTATTCTTACCGTTGTTACGAATTCAAATTTAGTGCGTAATATTGTATTGCATGATATAGGTTGCTATTCCTGCAAAATAGCCGATTAGCGCAAGCCAACTTATCTTTTTGAGATACCAAAGAAATTGGATTTTTTCCAAACCCATCGCGGCAACGCCTGCTGCTGAACCAATGATTAGAATTGAGCCGCCAGTTCCCGCACAATAGGCGATAAACTCCCACAAAAAGCTGTTTGCTGGATACTGTGCTATATCATACATTCCGATAGAGGCGGCTACGAGGGGAACGTTATCCACGATTGCACTGACCAATCCCATGATGGTTACAATCAAATCCTGACGACCAACACTTTGGTCTAGCCATGTAGCAAGTCCATTAAGAATGTGACTGTGCTCTAGCGTCGCTACGGCCAATAAAATGCCGATAAAGAACACTATCGAACTCATGTCAATTTGCATCAGTGCATGCGCTAAGGTTAAATGCTGCTTTTCTTCATCGTCTTTATTACGGTGTACTAAATCACCAACCAGCCAAAGAAACCCTAAACCAAAAAGAATGCCCATGAATGGCGGCAAGTGCGTGAGTGTCTTAAATGCTGGCACTAAAACTAAAACACCCAGTCCCATAAAGAACATTACATTACGTTCAAAGTCATTGGTTTGTAACAGTCCAATCACTTGCTGCTTAGGTGGCGAGACGATTACTTTCCCTTTTAGAGAATAGCTAACAATCAATAGTGGCACAATTACATTAGCTAACGATGCCAAAAATAAACCCTTAATTATCGCAAGGGCGGTAATCTGACCGCCTATCCACAGCATAGTAGTCGTTACATCACCAATAGGTGTCCAAGCGCCGCCAGCATTAGCTGATATGACGATCATTGCCGCAAATAAAAGACGGTCTTCCTGCTTGTCTAATAATTTTTTGATTAATGAAATCATGACAATCGTTGTCGTCAAATTATCCAATATTGCGCTGAGGAAAAATGTCACAAAACCAACAAGCCACATCAAAGAAGATAGCCTTGTGGTCTTAATGCGGGATGTAATCACTTCAAACCCATTATGGGCATCTATGACTTCCACAATTGTCATTGCGCCAATCAGGAAAAATACTATTTGTGCTGTAGACGCAAGAGATTCACTGAGTTGATGATCCACAAGTGAATGATCGTTAGTAGCAACGGCATAAACCGTCCACAGTAGGCCAGCGCCTAGCAGTGAGCTGGGGCCGATTTAGTAGACGGGCAAGTCGTCAGAATGATGCTGCAATTTGATTGTTAAT
>CAINWC010000288.1 GCA_903854305.1 uncultured Pseudomonadota bacterium
CAGCTTGATTTTTTCTTTCCATTCCGCTGGCCCTGTGGTGTGTACCGAACTGCCTTTACTATCGACTGCCACCGTCACCGGCATATCTTGCACGGTAAATTCATAAATCGCTTCCATGCCCAAATCGGCAAAGGCCAGCACTTCAGCTTTTTTAATGGCTTTGCTCACCAAATAAGCCGCGCCACCGACTGCTGTTAAATAAATAGACTGATGTTTTGCGATTGATGCAATCGTTTCTTCACCGCGTTCAGCCTTGCCTACCATACCTAGCAAGCCCGTTTCGCTTAACATCATTTCGGTAAAACCATCCATACGCGTAGCAGTGGTTGGTCCTGCCGGGCCTACCGCTTCATCGCGCACTGGATCTACCGGGCCTACGTAATAAATAAAACGGTTAGTAAAGTCCACTGGTAGTTTTTCACCTGCGGCCAACATCGTGGCAATGCGCTTGTGCGCGGCATCGCGGCCTGTGAGTAATTTTCCGTTTAACAATAAGGTTTGTCCCGGTTGCCAAGTTTGAATGTCGGCTTTGGTAATGGTATCTAAATTGACGCGTAAAGAAGCATCACTAGGCATCCAGTTTACTTTTGGCCAATCCTGTAAATTCGGCGCTTCTAATACTGCAGCGCCGCTACCATCCAATTCAAAATGCACATGCCTGGTGGCGGCGCAGTTAGGAATAATCGCCACTGGCAAAGACGCCGCATGGGTTGGATAATCCAAAATCTTCACATCCAACACCGTCGCTAAACCGCCTAAACCTTGCGCACCTATGCCTAAATTATTCACTTTTTCAAAAATCTCTAAACGCAATTCTTCAATTTTATTACTTGCACCTCTAGCTTTAAGCTCATGCATATCAATCGGTGCCATTAACGACTCTTTTGCAAGCAACATCGCCTTCTCTGCGCTACCGCCTATACCTATGCCTAACATGCCCGGCGGACACCAACCTGCACCCATTTGTGGCACAACCTCTAATATCCAATCGACGATGCTATCATTCGGGTTAAGCATGGCAAGCTTGGCTTTATTCTCAGATCCACCGCCCTTAGCGGCAATGCTCACCTCAACCTTATCGCCAGCCACCAGCTCCACATGGGTAATCGCTGGCGTATTGTCTTTAGTGTTGGCGCGCTTACCAGCGGGGTCTGACACGATAGAAGCGCGTAATTTATTCTCTGGCAACATATAGGCGCGACGTACACCCTCATTCACCATTTGCGCTACAGTCATGTCGCCTGCAAAATGTACATTCATACCCACTTTTACAAAAGCCACTACAATGCCCGTATCTTGGCAAAGCGGTCTTTTGCCTTCCGCACACATACGTGAGTTGGTTAAAATCTGTGCAATGGCATCTTTAGCGGCTGGAGATTGTTCAGCCTCGTAAGCGCGGCCTAAAGCCTGAATGTAATCCACAGGATGATAGTAAGAGATGTATTGCAACGCATCGGCGATGCTTTGTATGAAGTCTTCCTGATGAATCGTTGTCATTGAGTACCTTAAAAACTTTTATCTAGCTGACTTTGAGTAAGCAATAGTGTTGTTAATATCTTTACGTAAAATTTTACCATTTTTAGTTCTTGGGAAATCTTTGGTCAAATAAACAGTTTTCGGCGCTTTGTAAGCGGCTAAATGCTCTTTACCAAAGGCTAATAACTCATCTGCGGTTACCGTTGAATTAGCTTGCAAAATCACATAGGTCACCACTAATAACTTGTCTTTTTCAAGCGCTTCGCCTACCGCTGCGCAATCAGCAACATCAGGGTGCGATTTATACACACGCTCAATTTCATAAGGAGATACACGGTAGCCGAAACTTTTGATAATGTCATCTTTACGACCTAAAAACCAAATGTAGCCATCGGCATCGTAGCGGGCATAGTCACCGGTGAAAAACCAGCCGTCATGCTTGTATTTTGCAGTTTCTTCATCGAGGTTCCAGTAACGTAAAAACAAGCCCGGGTCTGACTCAGGCACGCTGATCATGCCCTCTTCGCCTTGCTCGACTTCTTCCAAGGTCTCTGGATTAAGCAACTTAATGGCATGGCCAGGTTGCGGAAAACCTGCTGAACCAGCCCTTATTGGACGAAAGACATTCTGGCTTAAATAATATGAAAATTCACTCATGCCAACGGCTTCGTAAATATCCACACCAAAACGTGAGCGCCATTGTTGCAATACTTCATCAGACAAATGCTCACCGGCACTCATGCAATGGCGCAAACTCGGCACATCCGCTTGTAATGCTTTACATTTTTGAATGATTTGGCGGTAAATAGTAGGTACGCCAACAAAAATGGTGGCGGAATGTTTGGCAATCAAACGCGTCCAGGTATCGGCGTCATTTTTGCCTTCATGCACAATCACTGTTTTACCTAAATACAGCGGATCCATCAAGCCTGAACCCAATACATACGTCCAGTTAAATTTACCTGAATGCATGATGCGGTCTTGCACATTATCATTAAAATTAAACCAATATTTTGACGCCGGTTCGCGACCGATTAAGGCACGGTGCGCATGTAATACGCCTTTAGGATAGCCGGTAGTGCCCGAGGTGTAGACCAGATAAGCAGGGTCATCGGCGGCGGTTAATTCCGCAGGCAAGCATGTGTTGATGGCGGATAATTGCGTTTCCAAATCACACACGTTTAATTTTGCATGTGCAGTGACTTCGCCGACACCTGACAAGAAGACATGTTTTAAATTTGGCAGGTCGTTTAAATGGTCTTGCAGTGATGGCCAAGCCGCTTTATCTGTGACCAACACGGCCGCGCCGGAATCACGTGCCAAATAAGCCACTTCTTCAGCGGTCAGCAGTGTCGAAGTTGGTACCGCAATGGCGCCGCGCTTCATCGCGCCTAAAAAGGCCGTTGGGTAATCCAGGCTATTCGGCAAGCGTATCAATACGCGGTCACCTAGTGCTACATTTAAGTTTCTGAGTAACTGAGCGAATGTGTCAGTGCGTTTGGCTAATTGCTCAAAAGTGATTTGTGAAGTTCCTTTCACATCGTCTTCCACTATCATGGCAATTTCTTGTGCGGCAGGCGTGTTTAGATGTTTATCAGTACACGCGACACCAATATTGAAGTGAGTTGGAACGTTCCAAGTCCATTTTGGGAATTGTTCAAATTTTTGCATATTCAACCTTCATCTCATTCATTAAACATTCGTCATTCCCAAATTGGCTGGAATGTTGGCGTTGTAGAAATCTAAACTAAACAACTATAGGGCACCTCGATTAATTCAAGTTTCTAAGCCAGACAAGGCGCGATTAAAAAATTAAGACGCTGCATATGTTTTATATGTAAGGAATAATTTTTTATGAGCAACGCGGTATGGCGACGAAAATTTAATTAATAGAGGTGTACTTATAACAACACGCCGTATGGCCAGTTCTGGCGTATAACCTGCGCCGGCAACAATTCAAGTACGTGCAGGGCAAAATCCATGTCGTCTTGCGTGAGCGCGCGCAGTGCATGGGCGCGCAGCAAGGTTTGCAAAGCTTTACCAAACATCGGAGGATCAAGCATTTCGCCTTCAAACTTAATCGCCCCGCCATGTAAAGCATCCGCCTCAATGGCCGCTTTTAAGATGCGTACTTTTTGGTTCACTTCAGTAGGCGATGGCGTATAAGCGGTTTTACATAAATGAATATGGCCAGGATGTATGACTTGCTTGCCGGTTAAGCCCATCGCAGACTCTTGGCAGGCGTGTTTATAAACAATGCGTGATTCATGATCACCGTGCAAATCTAGCCAGCGGCGGACATCGTGGGGCTCTAAATATTTTTCCGGCATGATATTTGAACCGATGAGCGTTTCTACGCCGCCAATCACACCTTTACCGGCAATACGTGCTTCAAACATCAACTGGTTCATGTAAAACTGCAGCTCTTCAATCCAATGTTCCGGGGTGATATGAATGCCCATCGCTTTCGAGAAGTCATGGATACCAAATACCACATGTTTAACCGTACTGTATTGCATGAGTTCTGGTGCAATTTTGAGCGATTTTGGGTGCTCGATAATCGGCTGTATCGTAATGTTAGGGTTAAGGTCGAGCAAAAAACTGGATAAATCGCGCACTTCAGCTGCGCCGTAAGCCTCACCGGCTTTTGCCAGCATCACCACATCGATGCAATCTGACATATCTTGCACTAATTGCATGTCCAGCTCATATTCATCGGTTCGAAATGAATTTGACCGAATGGCAATAGTGACGTGTTTGTTCACTTTGCGTAACTCAGGCAGCTCTTGACGCAACAAGTTGCGGCTCATCTCTTTTTGACGGCAACCATCTTCCAAATCAAAAA
>CAINWC010000289.1 GCA_903854305.1 uncultured Pseudomonadota bacterium
ATTATCGTGGCCATCTTGGCGCGCAAACCTCAGATTCGTGCCCCACCTAAGCGTCGAGGTGTGTGATGAGCATCATCCTGATTCGATACTTGAACTGTCGGCCAAAGCTGAGATGGAGTGCTATTGCCCTGCACTGTAAATGCGCGCTTTCTTGCGTGTTGAATCAACGAAATATCGAGAGTACCGGCTTAAATAGATGCAATCTGCGCCATACAATTATTGAGCACGTCAGTCAAAACCGCTTAATATCAATATCAAGCGGCAAAGTCACCATTCAAATCCCCATAGACCGTCGCCAACTCAACGTGCGGTGGTAATCTCACGCGGTTTCCTCCTTGTCGGCTTGTCATACGCCTGCCCAACAAGGCTTGCTGTCGCTTGAACGCTCTGCGGTTGAGGGCTGGCATCTGACAAACCTTAAACTTAGTTGCCGGATACCATAGATTGGCAACCGTCAGCAGTTGGCCAAAAGTTCAGGTCATCATCGTCCGCTTTGTAGTATTTCACTTTTTTATATTTTTAACGGTAAGCCTAAGAAATTGCACTAATCAAAAGCCGACCCCGAGAATCGGAGCTTGCGACCCATAGCGGACTACCTTTAGAAGTGATTATTAATCTCCGATTTTTTTTGCTCAACCTTTTCTTGACCTTCTAATTTTGTAGAACTTCTTTTTCTTAAATCATAAATGCATGCACCAACACCTGCTATAACTATTAGAAATGCTTTCCCTTGTTCCCAAGATAGGAGCTTCTCATGGAATAAGAGAAATCCACCAATTATTATTAGGAGAAGACCCCATATAAAAATCGGCATTTTCTCTAATGGCAACCATCCTAAACCCATATAACTTCCTTCTCTATGCAGTAAAAATTTGAGAAACTCATTATTGAATTAATTGTAATTGAATTTCTTCAAAGCTGACACAGAGAATCGTCACTCCCGACCCACAGCCGTCAGTTGCCAATTTTGAGATATCGTCAGCTAAGCAGAGTAAAGCAGTCATTTTGATTTGGAAAGTAACTTCAGCCTCGGCCATAGCAGTAGTTCAAATAGAGGCTTCACTACTGATTTTTATAGGTTGATTGTAATTTATTTAACTAAAAAGTTAGTTGCGAACCCATATGAACTTTTAATAAAGCATAATTAAAGCGACTGCATTTAGCACTTAATCTACAGAGCCTTCAAGGCAAGCGTAACGTCTCGCGCCACACCATCTTTTCGCTCCAAGACATCTGCAGCTCGTAACCAGTCTATTTGATCACTCAACAGCGCATCGCGTGCCAACTGTTCAAGTACATTAAAGGTGACATCGCTTTCATTATAAACATCTTGATGCGCCTCAAGAAAAATTCGTCCATCCGATTCTGTTAGTAACAATGGGGCATAAACTATGCTGCCAGTTGCTCCACGCGCTATCTGTGCAAACAGCGCCTCAATATCGTCGGGATGCAACCGTATGCAGCCATGACTCTGGAAATGATAAATGCTGGCCGGGGCGATGGTGCCATGAATGCCAACCGACGTCATGCTAAGCCCCAGCCAGTACTTACCAAGAGGATTGTCAGGACCTGGCGGCACCTCTGTTTCTACCATTTGGCCTTCGCGCCACATCTCCTCCTGAATGGATTTTGGTACACGCCAAGCCTTATTGACGGCCTTGTCAATCACAATAAAATCGCCTGTTGGAGTCGGCCAACTTGGCTTACCAAGTCCCACTGGGTAAGCTGCGATCAACTGCCAATCTCGAAAATAATAGAGCATGCGCTGCGGCAGGTTAATGAGCAGACCATTCTCAAGCAATTCTGGCGCTATGTGCCGATTGTCGACCGCCAGCTTCTTTCCTGGCAATAGCTTGGCGTCATAAATCAAAGCATTATCGCGCGCCAGCACTGCTGCCGACACACCAAAGCGTGCGCCAATCTTAATAAGATAGTCGCCAGATTGAACGGTGTATTCAAACACCCCACCTGTAATGGGAAAGGCTAAAGACTCTGCAATTGCACTTGGCTGATAGGACAGAGTGCAGACTAAGATAACAAACCATATAATTCGCAAACTCATGCTCCTATTATCATTATCCATTGGCCTTCTGGTATTTACAGTTTAACGGGTTAGTGCATAGGCTTGAATCCGTGCAAACACTTAATAGTTTAGGTTTTATATGCTTGGAATTTTGTCGTACATCTTACGCACCAACCATTTGCGTAATTCTTCAATAGCTAACATGCCAATCGCAAATACAATGGCAATTTCCAATACATGTGCTTCAAGTGGAGATGTTCCCAAGAGATGTTGAGCCTGTCAGCCTCTCAAAATTACCACCTATAAGCAGTCTGTGGTAATAATTGAAGTGAAATACCTCAAAGCAGACGCTGGATTTCTTCACTCGCGACCCACCTGAGACGTTCGCTTAAGTTCACTAAATGACGGCAACATCCCCTCAGTAGACATTGAGAGTTTTTCATAAAATTGAGCTAAACCTAAAGCTAACTTTATGCTAAGGTTAAAAGTAACCGTAATATAGTCGCTAAACTCGCTGTCGCGCCGCAATGACGTTCGGCACTTGCTGTATCAGCGCCAATAGGCGACTGAGTTGCTCTATATCCAAGATTTCGATCGAAAACTGCATCAGCGCCAGATTGTTCCTGCTCATGGTATTGGCCTTGGTGGCATTGATTTTTTCCCGGACGAATAGGTCACTGATGTCGCGTAGTAAGCCTTGGCGGTCATGGGCTTCCACTTCAATATCGACGACTGTACTGTCCTGCTGACCCCACTGTACGCTAAGCACGCGGTTGCGCCGACCCTCTGGCAGGCGCGCGATGAAGGCGCAGGCTCTGCGATGGATGGTCACGCCGTGATCGCAAGTGAGGTAGCCAACAATCACATCTGGTGGCACAGGTTTGCAGCATTTGGCAGTGCTAGTTTGCAGGTTCCCAACGCCTTCGACCACGACCCCAGTCTGAGATGGTGACGCAGTGATGCGTCTAGGGGTGAGTGGCCGAGTAGCTTCATCCGGTCTAGGTGCTGCCTCCGCCTGAATGGCGAGCACGACTTGATGTTCGCTGACATCTCCGCGCCCAATAGCGGCCAAAAAATCTTCAAGTTTCTGAAATTGCAGTTTCTGTGCGATTTTTTCCTGATTGATGGCGCCGACACCGGCCCGGTGTAGCTCGCGATCTAATCTCGCCCGACCCTGTGCCACGTTTTCATCGAAATGCTGGTATTTGAACCAATGCCTGACCTTGGCGCGTACGCTCGGGCTTTGCAGGAAACCAAGCGTGGTATTGAGCCAGTCACGGCTGGGCGAACCATATTTTGAAGTCAGGATTTCCACGCGCTGGCCGTTTTGCAGCTTGGTATTGAGTGGCACGATGCTACCATTCACCTTTGCGCCACGCGTGCGGTGCCCCAGATCGGTATGCAGTGTGTAGGCGAAGTCGATTGGGGTGGCACCTTTGGGCAGGTCGATGACCTTACCCTGCGGCGTAAGTACATAGACTTTATCCTGAAACAGTTCGCTCTTGAATTGTTCCAGTAGGTCGCCGCTGTCGGAGACTTCGTCCTTCCATGCCAGTATCTGACGCAGCCAGGCAACTTTTTCGTCAAATTTGGTATCGGATTTACCGCCCTCCTTGTAACGCCAGTGTGCTGCGACTCCCAGCTCAGAATGCTGGTGCATATCAAAGGTGCGGATCTGAACCTCCAGCGCCAGTCCACGCGGGCCACTGACGGCGGTATGCAGCGAACGGTAATTATTGCTCTTGGGGCGAGCGATGTAGTCATCGAACTCACCAGGAATGGGCTGCCATAGGTTGTGAATCAGGCCCAGTACTGCGTAGCAGTCCTTGATGTCGTCGACCAGAATCCTTACCGCACGTACATCATAGAGTTCGCTGAAATCCAGATGCTTGCTCTTCATCTTCTTGATGATGCTGTAGATGTGCTTGGGGCGTCCACTCACGTCTCCCTTGATGTCAGCTTGGCCCAACTCGTATTTTAGCTGGCTCACGACGTCAATGATATATTGCTCCCGGTCGACGCGGCGCTCATCCAGCATTTTTGCGACATCCTTGTAGAGCTGAGGTTCCAGATAGCGTAGCGAGAGGTCTTCCAACTCCCATTTGATCTGCCACACACCGAGGCGGTTGGCCAGTGGCGCAAAGATTCCTTGGCTTTCCTGCGCAATTCGCTTCTGCTGGTCCGGGCTGGCGCCAGACAATCGGCGCAAGGTCTGCGTGCGCTCAGCCAGCTTGATCAGTACCACTCGGATGTCTTGCACCATGGCCAGCAGCATTCTGCGCAGGCTTTCTATCTGCTGTGCGTGGTCGCTGTTTTTTCGGTCTGGGCTGTGCAGGCCTTCGATCTCGCTGAATTCCTGGATTTGCTCCATGCGTGAAATGCCTTCAACCAAGCCAGCAATGTTGGCACCGAAACGAGTTCCCAGCGTTGCCCGCCAGTCGCCCAAATACTCCGGCACTGCATGCAATATAGTGGCAGCGATTGTTTCTACATCCATGTTCATGTCGATGAGGATTGTCGCTGCGCCCAGTGCATGCTGCAAAAGTGGCGCACCCGTCAGCTCTACGTGACCGGAATAGAGCGGGGTAGCTAAGTCGCAGGCATGGCGAATCAACTCGACTTCTGTCGTCGAGAAACGCTTCATTGAAGATTCGATCCATGAAGCAACATTGCTCTCATTCGAAGCGAGTAAAGTAGAAGTTGGGTTATGGACAGAAATCATGAAATATTATCGCATCAAAGTGCATTGCTAACAGCTTGCTATGTCGCCTAACTTAGACCTAGCTAAACGCAATGCGTTATTAAAAAAATATTAAATCAAAAAAAACACGAAAACTGCACTTAGTGTTTACACGTATTACACATTCAATAAAACAAGCATAATATTTCACGATGTGTATGTGCATAGGCACATTTCATTATCAACAGTTCATATCGAATGAACTTGAAAGGATGGAAAACCATGAATACATTGAAAATAAACAAAGTGTTTGTAGGTGAGGCATTGGTTGGCGAAGGTAATGAAGTCGCTCATGTGGATCTTATTATTGGGCCTCGTGGCAGTGGTGCAGAAACAGCCTTTTGCATTGCACTGACAAATCAAAAACGTGGCGATAACGCATTGCTATCAGTGGTTGCGCCTAATTTAATGACTAAACCACCATCAGTGATGTTCAATAAAGTAGATATCAAAAATGCTAAGCAGGCGGTACAGATGTTCGGACCAGCGCAATGTGGCGTAGCTGCTGCAGTTGCTGACAGCGTCAAGGAAGGTGTTATTCCTATTGAGGAAGCCAATGATCTATTTATCTGTGTGGGTGTTTTCATTCACTGGGACGCAGAAGATAACGCTAAAATTCAGGACTGGAATTACCAAGCGACCAAGCTGGCACTTAAACGTGCGGTCGAGGGGTTACCAACACCTGCTGAGGTAATAGCCCAAGAACAAGTCGCACACCATCCACTCGCGGCGCATGACTATAAAAAGGGTGGGTTCTAGAGAATCTCTTTTTTTGGAAGATCATTGCTAACGCCCCAAGTATCAAGGAGTGAATAGAATGGCAAAAATAGAACAGCAGGAATTGGATAAACGTCGCGCCAAGGTTATCTCTGACGTAAAAGATTTGGTCGAAAAATATCGAGCAATATTAACTTGGGATGTGCCAGATATAGATGAAGAATTTGCAGATAAACTTATCATAATGGAGTTTCGCAAGGCATTAGATCATATTGAAAAAGAGTTGCTAGACTAAACGTATCAGGTTAGAAAAGTTCGGCAGAGTCTTCACAAATACTTCATCGTGATAAAAGTAAGGCTGAAACGCTCGGTTTAAAGGATACCGTTACCATCATACAAGTGCGGCTAGTACACTGTCCGCTTGGTGCACGAGGGTATTAAAAAATTAGATTTTATGAACTTTCTGCCACAGAGTGGTAGCGGACGTTGAAGTTGCTGTTTTGTATATAAAGATCCCGTATGTAGCATGATTGTTGAAGCGCATCATATTGAAATCATGTATTCGGGTATTCATTTTTCTTTTATATTCAAATCAATGCCGTGAACGTTTTTTTAGCGAATCTACATCTTAATATCGAATACCTTGGACATAGGGTGATAACTAACCAAAGGGGTCAGCATCAATTAACTTTTGAACTCAACAAATTCCCCAGACGTCCACGCATAGAACTAACCAAAGGGGTCAGCATCAATAATAACCAAAGGGGTCAGCATCAATTAACTTTTGAGCTCAACAAATTCCCCAGACGTCCACGCATAGAACTAGCCGAAATACCCCCACACCTCGTACAACGAAACCTTAATTGCCCCCTGCTTTTACGCGATAAAGTTCAGCGATGCTGACCCCTTCAGGTGCTCTTTCAGGTGTTGTCTCATCGCTATCAACCACTGTGCAGCATCCGTTAAAAGCTAATGATGTTGGCTGTCTTCAGCCAATTTACAATTGTTTACGCCAGCCCAACATTCAAGACTATGGCTTTTAACTTATGTAAGCTACATTAACTTTTTTAGCTAAACAAAATGCCCGTACGTCTACGCATAAACTAGCCGAAATAATCCAGCACCTCGTACAACGAGACGTTAATTGAACTCCCTGCTTTTTACGCGAGAAAATAAAGCGATGCTGACCCCTTTGGGTGGTAAACGAGTGCGCCCTACGCGGGCTGGGGAAATCTGAAACAACGAAACAAACAAGTAATTTCAATTCAACTGAAGTAAATAGAACGGAGTAAAGCATGAGCGGTTTGATACTGATTTTTATTATTGTGTTATGGGTAATGGTTGTTAAAAAACTGACTGTATTTTTTACCAAGTCGATGCCAGCAAACGGATTTACGCGATTGGCGAAAATATTGGTGTTTACATTGCTTTTGGTGATGCCGTTTATGGACGAAATTATTGGTGGGTTTCAGTTTAGGGCATTGTGTGAAGTTGAAACACAGCTTAAATATGACGAAGCTAAGCTATCCAATAAGACGGTTTATCCACAAACAATCAATCTAGGCGACCTACAAGGTATGACTGTTCCAGGTAGTTCCTATTCACAATCTTACACGGATGCAAAAACACATGAATTGTTATTGAGCTATAAAGTACTTAATGCCGATGGTGGTTGGCTGAGTCGTGCTATTGCGTTCAACAGTGTTCATCAGCCATACACCTTTACTGGGCATTGCGGACCTGGAGGTGACAACATTACGCTACTACTAAAACACTTAAATGTAACCGTTATTGTCAATCGGCGTCCAAAACTTTCCACTAATCGGCGTCCAATTCTTTCCACTTCTTAGCTTTATTTAGCACGACTTTTGCGGTGCTTAAAACGATAAGAATCATTACCTGTTTCCAAGATGTCGCAATGATGTGTAATGCGGTCAAGTAGCGCCGTCGTCATCTTCGCATCGCCAAATACTTGCACCCACTCGCCGAATGTTAAGTTCGTGGTGATGATCAAAGAAGTCTTCTCGTACAGATGGCTAATGAGGTGAAACAGCAAGGCCCCACCTGATGCTGGAAATGGCAAATAACCCAGTTCATCTAAAATGACAGCATCCACCAAGCAAAGTTGTTTCGCCAAATTACCAACCTTGCCCAGCGTCTTCTCGCGCTCCAGTTGATTGACTAAATCTACTGCATTATAGAAACGCACACGCTTACCTTGATGAATCGCAGCTACTCCAATGGCTGTGGCTAAATGCGATTTACCCGTGCCCGTACCGCCCACCAGAATCAAGTTATGCGCCGTTTCCATAAATGCCGCGCTGGCTAATTGTTCAACGACCGCCTGCGACAGCGGCGTTTCGGTCCAGTCAATGCCAAGTAAATCACGATGAATGGGGAAGCGTGCCGCCTTGAGTTGATGACGCAGGCTTTTGAGTTTGCGGTCTGTTTGTTCTGCCGCCAGCAAACGCTCCATCCAAACTTCTGGACGATGCGCTTGCTTGGGTTTCTCCGCTTGCAATTCACTCCATGCCATTGCCATGCCGTAGAGCTTTAGCGCCTTTAAGCTGGTTGCATAATCAATGTACATTGCCAGCTCCTAACAAGTAGTCATAACGGTGGCAATTGGCGACTGGCTCCATCGTCAATACGATCCCATCTGGTACGTTAATTGACGCGACCGGTAAATGCGGCGAGATCAACCTACGCAACTCATTCATCACGACCGGTGCATTGACGACACCACCTTCTAACGCCAACTCACAAGCCACAGTAAGCGCATCCAGCCCTGCTTCTCCTGCCAGCATCAGTAGCTCAACAAAGGCGCGATCGCCTTTAGGTTGCTTCAGAATACGATCACGCACGGTGATAATCGGACGCGGTAAATCCCACATCACAAATGGTGCGCCATCTCTGAGTGCACCGGGTTTCTTGTCGAGTATTGGCAGGTAATGCCATGGGTCGCAGACCAGTTGATCTCGACCAAAATCTCTAAGGTGCTCGGCAATGACTTCGCCATTGGCCACGATGCGCACTTGGTCTGCTGTGGTACGTGCTGAAACAGCCTGACCAGCAAATCTTGCTGGGACACTATAACGATTGCGATCAACAAGCACTAAGCAAGTGGGTGAAGCGAGCATCATATTCTCGACATAGCCATCAAAGCTGGCAGTGATGGGACGCAGTAGCGGCTGCTCCTCAGCAAAACATTCGGCAATGGTACGTTGGCGTTGCGTAGGATGTTTGCGCTGCGCTAACTCTTTGCAGCGGGTCGCGAGCCATGCGTTCAGCTCAGTAAATGAAGTAAAGCGCGCTAATGGCGTGAATAGCCATTCACGGATATTGCCCACTTGATTCTCCACTTGTCCCTTCTCCCAGCCAGAGGCTGGGGTACAGGCAACGGGTTCAAATAAATAATGATTGGCCATGGTTAAGAAGCGACGATTAAATTTACGCTCTTTACCTGCGTACACAGTATCTACGACAGCCTTGAGATTATCGTAGATGAGGCGTGCAGGCACGCCGCCAAAGAAGGCGAAGGCGCGCACATGGGCGTCTAGCACCATTTCCTGTATTTCTCTGGGATAGGCCACGACAAACATTTGACGGCTATAGGCCATGCGGAAGTGCGCGACTTTAATCTTCTGTAATACACCGCCCAACTCAACTTCTTCTTGGCTCCAATCAAACTGGCAGGCATCGCCTGGCAAGAATAGCAGTGGCACAAAAGCGTCGCTTAGCTTTGGACCATGGTTGCTGGCTTTCCAACGACGCGCGAAACGTCGCACGCTGTCAGGAGCGCCACTGTAACCTATGGCTTGCAGCCCTTCAAAAAGCCGCTGCCCACTGCGGCGGCGTGATTTTGCAAGTTTGGCGTCTTCAACAAGCCATTGTGTGAGCTGCGCTTCAAAAGGGCCTAGTTTAGGCGCTGATGGTTGTACTCGTTGGTACTTGGGTTCATCCACTGTAAGAAGGTGTTTGCGCACAGTGGGGCGAGAGAGCCCCATGTCTTTGGCTATCTCTGTGATGGTTTGCTTTTGTACTAAATGACGCCTACGTATTTCATAAATTATATCCATGTAAAACACTCCAGATACCTCCAGCTAAAACACTGGATGGTGACACACTGAGGTGGAAACTATTGGACGCCGTTTCCACCACTAATCTGGAAAGTATTGCACGCCGATTAACAACCGTTATCCAAAAACCTTCAGGAGAGTAACATGACTACCATACATGATGCTTATATCAATGCCTTACTGGCTGACGCAGCGTATGCCATAAACAGTGAAGTTGAATCAGGTAATGATTTAACTACGGTATCCAAACTAAACGAACGCATGACTCCCACTCTCACTCAATATATCAGCGACAACTTTACTGTTGTGACGAGTGTTGATACGAGCGAATATTTAGGTAGTGGTTTTGATGCAACCGTTTGGCGAGGTAAGGCTGGTACAGAGTTTGCAGGTAGGACTTACGTTTCGATGAAAGGCACTGAAGGGCTTTCAGACTTTATTACCGACCTAGATTTAACCGTATCTGGAGCAGCAAAAAATCAAATCGTTGACATGGTTAATTGGTGGCTTAAGAACACAGCAGCGGCAGGACAACCAGCCAAACAAATAGCATTAGCGGTAAATAATGGATTAGTAGCTGTTTTTGTAAATGCCCCTACGGTCTTAGGCACTGGCATTTTAAGTAACGTGTCAAATGTTATTGTAGATGGACACAGCTTAGGTGGGCATTTAGCCACAGCATTTACTCGCTTATTTGGTGGGCAGTGGCCTGTTGAGCATACCTATACCTATAACAGTGCGGGCTTTACAGCCCGCGTAGGGCGTACCCGTTTGCGGTACGCCGTATGAAAGAAAGCGTTCAATAAATCATATGGATTATCGTCGAGCATGGCATATGGGAGGCACGTATTTTTTTACGGTTAATTGCTTGCAACGCAAAAACAATGACTTATTGGTTCGAAATATAGATTTATTACGAGAGGTAATAGGCAAGGTCAAGAGAACACATCCATTTACGATTCATGCATGGGTGATATTGCCTGAACATATGCATTGCGTGATTGAACTGCCCGAAGGTGATGCCGATTTTAAAACGCGCTGGATGTTAATCAAGATGCTTTTTTCGCGAAGCATACCCAAAAATGAAAGGCGTTCTGATGTGCGTATACAAAGACGAGAGCGTGGTATTTGGCAACGGCGGTATTGGGAGCATTTAATTAAAAATGAAGCGGATTTCCAAGCTCATGTGGATTATGTGCATATTAACCCTGTAAAACATGGTTTGGTTACCCAAGTAAAAGATTGGCCTTATTCCACCTTTCATCGATTGGTTGAACAAAGGGTATACCCGCAAGATTGGGGTGGTGGCATTGAAGGGGCTTTAAGTGATGAAGATTGATGAGATATTGAAAAGAAAACATACGGCGTACCGCAAGCGGGTACGCCCTACGCGGGCTAGTTCTCGCGCCTCACTTAATGTCAATTGAGGATAAACACCTAATTGCATAAGTTTACGTTTGCCGTGTAATGTAGTTCTTAGCTGAAAGTATTTACTACCATTTTCATGAAGAAGAAGAAACAACCCGTTACCGTCTCTCATAGGGTTCTTTTCAACCTCGCCATACTTAGCAGCTTTGATTGTAAGGTCGTCTAGTAAGTCAGCGTTTAGCTTTGCCATAAAAAGGTATAAAAGTTTATTAAGGTAAGCCTTTATACCTTCTTTTATACCAAATGCATAGCAACGTTATGAAACGACAAAACACGCTATGAGGCGTGTAATGTAGGCAAATCATTGTATTTATTAGGATTTGATACGAATTGATACTGTAAAGAACGATTGCTTGGTGCCGACGGAGAGACTCGAACTCTCACGACCTAAGTCACAACCACCTCAAGGTTGCGTGTCTACCAATTCCACCACGACGGCA
>CAINWC010000290.1 GCA_903854305.1 uncultured Pseudomonadota bacterium
ACCAAGGGCTGTAGAGTCACGCCGAGCTTACCAACCCAATCAGCCAAGGTTGAACGTGATAGGATTACTTTTTGCCGAGCTGCGATCTGTTCAATACGATACAGCGGCAAATGATCAACGTATTTGTTAATCAGCACCCAAGTTAATAGCCCCACTGTGGCCATGCCGCCATCAATAACAGCCGCTGGAATGGGTGCGGCAGTGACGGTTTCACAAGCCTTACAAGCATATTGGGGTCTGATGTGGCGATGAACGGTAAATACAGCGGGCACGACATCTAATTGTTCGGTGACATCTTCACGAATCTTGATTAAGTCACTACCACAGCGTCCGCACTGGCAAGACTCGGGTTCGTGTCGAAATTCAATGCGAGGCAAATGTTCAGGCAATGGCTGACGTCCAGCGCGAGGCCGTTTAGGTTTGCGCTCAGTGAGGACAGGATCGCTAGCGTTTAGTGCGTCCAGTGCCGCCGCAGTGGCTGCCAAGTCTTCATCCAAAGATTCTTCAAACAGATCCTTTTGTAGTTGGCTAAAAGCTTCGGTTTTGGCGCCGTATCTTATTCGGCGCAGGTATGACAGTTCGTAAGTCAGTGCTTGAATTTTAACTTCTTTATTTTGAAGTTCTTGCGCATCTTTATTAGTCTGTTTGAGTAACGCTCGAATCATATCTGCCATCTGGTTTTTAGAGGCAGTTTCAAGGTCAAGCTGTTCAAATTGGCTAAGTGATTTCATACCATTATTATAACAAAAAAACCTATGAAAGCCACGTCATTACTGGTCTTCAGCGTAAAATATTCTTGTTAAAATCTATCTTTTACCACTGTAAATCTACGGGCAGAATGGCCGATAAACGCTGCCAGTTTACGCCTGCAATTAACCACTGCCATTGCTCAAAGGATACTGAAAAACAAGTGTCTGTAGATTTTGGCCAAACAAAATGTCCTTCATGTAAGCGACGCTGACACAACCACACACCCGTACCATCCCAAAGCAACACTTTGATGCGATTACCACGACGGTTACGGAATACGATAGCGGCACCAGAGCTAGGCGCTTTACCCAAAGCGTGCTGGGCAATCATCGACAAGCCATCAATGCCGCGCCGCATATCCACAGGCTCTACCGCTAACCAAATAGCGACTGGATCTCTTATTAACTCAGGCATTTTAATAACTCCGCAAGCCAGCGCGGTGACGTAGTACTCGGGAGTTCCAATAACAGCCCATTGACTAACCGCAGTCGCAAGTCCACATTAGACGGAAGGGGAACAGGTGGTGTAACATTAATTGCAATCAATGAAGGCATTGTCGCTTGGGAAAACTCTTGGTAATTGCAAACCCACCTTGAAAACGTTTTGTTATTCAGCCCATTTTTTTGGCAATAATCCGTTTGCGAAAAACCACTAGCTTGCCAAGTTTTAATGTGTTTTAACTGCCGTTCGTTTAATGCCATGCGATATCCTCAGAAAAAAACTGAAGGATACCAGTGCCACAAAAATATTTAAGATGGTGGCGCTACGCGCTTACGCTAAAAGTAGATGGAAGTATTTTGAAAGTTGCAAAGCTTTGCAGATTTATCTAAGACGACTATCACTAAAAACCGGGCAGTGTGAATAATGTTATTAGCTATAGTCAGCTATAGCGTAACCCGATCTACGTAAACGAGACTGTGAAAGTATTATGATTTTAGCTTCCCCCTTTGTAAAAGGGGGACTAAGGAGGATTTTTCTAAATCATTAAAAACGATATCATTTGCCTTGAATGCTACCCCCAGCTTTTGTAGGCAGGAATAAGACTACCCAAGCGTAGCGCGTGTTAGCGTTTCCGGCAC